>DNAD01000298.1:3492-4112 GCA_003484785.1 Lachnospiraceae bacterium | reverse complement strand
CTGCCTTCGAATATCATATTAAGGGTTGTATCCGAGATCCATGATCCGGTAACTACCACAGACGAGCTCATCCCTTCGGGAGAGACCTCCTCATACCGCTCCAATCCTCTGGGGCTTGCGGAGTTTACCCTCTCCAGAAAGGATCCCGAATATGTGGGAAGGGCAAAAGAGGTTAAGAAGGCCGAGGAAGCAAGAGAAAAGGGTGAGGATGTCTCAAAGACTTCAGCGCTTAAACTAACAGAGGTTATTGATACTGTAAGAGAGAGCTTTAAGGATGTGACTCTTGAAAATACGGGCTTTGGAAGCACGATCTTTGCTGTAAAGCCCGGTGACGGTTCTGCGAGAGAGCAGGCCGCCAGCTGTCAGAGGGTTCTGGGCGGGCTTGCCAACATAGCTAATGAGTATGCTACAAAGAGATACCGCTCCAACCTTATAAACTGGGGAATGCTGCCTTTTGTGACCGACTGTGACGACAGAAAGCTTCCATTTAAGAACCTGGACTATATTTTTATTCCCGATATAAGGGATGCGGTTTCCGAAAAGAGAGAGTCGATCAAGGCCTATACCGTAGGTGACGGTCTTAGGGAGTTTGAGCTTAAGCTCGGAGCTCTGACTGATAA
>DNAD01000298.1:0-3443 GCA_003484785.1 Lachnospiraceae bacterium | reverse complement strand
CTGAGATTCAGGGCTGTTCACGGGTGGAAAGTTTTTACCGATCCCGGTCCGAAAGCTTCGGTAGTCTTCTGCCTATGATGCTCTGCAGCGTGCAGAGAGGCAGAAAGGCCGAAGCCTTCCTGAGGTCGGCCCGGTACATGGCCCTTGAGCGCTCCGGTACGAAATATATAAGGGCGCTTACAAAGGACCGCCGCTTCTGCCAGCTTTTGTGAAGATCCCTGTAGGAGATGGTGGCAACCCTTCCCCAGGTAGAAAGCTTGATCAGCGGATCCTCCTTATCGCCCGTAATCCCGGTTATTGTAGCGAAATGGGTCTTCATGCCTGATACCGAAACCGGTTTACCGGTTTCTCCGGCCTTTCCGCTGTAAAGCGTCAGAGGGTGTCTGTTGAAGGAGGTAAGAAGGATCACGGCACCGTTTCTGTCAAGCCCTTCCTTTATAAAGTCAAGACCCTTTTCATAGTCGATGTACGAAGCAGAAATGTAAGCATCATGTATGAGGACTCCATGGGAGTCGGCGTATCTGAGCAGGCCTCGTACCACTGAGGAGGCATTCATCCCGAAGCTTGGGGGGATACGGTTAAACAGCCTGCTTCCGTACTCAACATCCTTTATATCATAGATCATATTCGCGACAGGCAGTTCCGCTACGAACATTTTCCTGTACATATCATTGATCACCGAAATGTATTCGGATTTGGTGATTATCACATTTCCCAGAGTTTTGAGCCTGCCGGAGGCTTTTTCGTAGGCATCGGGATATTTGCACAGAAGGGCCCGCATGGTATTTGCCGCTGCCACTACGCCGCAGCCGGCAAAGGTCATGGTATTGCGCTTAAACCAGGCCTGATCGCCGCCGTAATACATGACTCCGTTATCCTCATCCATTATAAGGAAGGGATCGGAAATCTCCTTTGCGGAATGCTTCTCACTCATAAACAGATACCTCGCAGAATCGTGGGTTAAAAGGTAATACAAATATAATCATACCCATACAATAAAACATCTGTCAACATTTCTTTATTGATGATGATTCACATGATATTCCAATCTGTGTTTTGTGCAAATTGTATAACAAAGAATAATTATCCGGAAAATATTTATTACATTTAACCATATCTTAACAATTTGTTCACAATTTAGCAACAAATTCTTGCTAACATATAATCAGAAATTAAACAGACGTTCAGATAATTTTTTCATAATATTGCCCACGTGATTCTCATCCACGTGGGCACTCCTCTTTTTGGGGGATAATTATGATGATGTCAGGGTCAAAAGGTGCGTCAGCACATTTTGCGATAACCAGATCATGGGATGTAAAACTCAAAAGGTGCGTCAGCACCTTTCCGTATACATGATATAGTGCTTGAGCTTGCTCAAAAGCACTATATCATGTATACGGAAAACAGCACGAAGTGCTTTTGAGTTTTACATCCCATGATCGTAATGCGCCGAAAACAGCACAAAGACCCGCTGACCTCAGCATCCTCACATAATTTGAGGGCCGGAAGAGCTTACCCGCAGGGGGTATGAACTTCCGGCCCTCAAGATTTAAGGATTCTCCTGAGCGTATTTCAGAATCTCCTCATTAAGCTTAAGCATCCTGTCATCAAGATCGGAAACCATCTTAGCGCAATCATAAAGCTCCTGCTTGATATGCTCCGGTACGTTGGACTCGAATTTATAATTCATTTTATGCTCCAGGCTGGCCCAGAAGTCCATGGCGACCGTCCTTATCTGGATCTCGATCCTGGTGTCGTAAACGGAATCGGACAGGAAAATAGGTACAGTCACTATCATATGATAGCTCTTATAGCCGCTTTCCTTGGTATTAAGTATATAATCCTTGGTGTCAAGAACCTTTATATCGCTTTGGTTCCTTATCATGTCAGCTATGCGGTAGATATCCGAGGTAAAGGAACAGATGATCCTTATACCCGCTATATCGCTCACATGCTTCTGCATATTTTCGATGGTAGCCTCATAGCCCTTTTTTCTGAGCTTCCTTACGATGCTCTCGGAAGTCTTGACCCTCATCTTTACGTGCTCGATGGGATTATACTGGTGGATATGCTGAAACTCATCATTTAAGATATCCACCTTGGTGCCCATCTCCTTAAGGGCCGAATTATATAACAGCATCAGGGTTTCCCAATCCTCAACCCCTGAGCCCTGAACCTTATACTCCACGTCCTGTTCCTTTTACCTGTGATTTTTTGAATGTGCTCCTTTATCCGGCATCATCAGACTTCATTGAAGCCGGAACATGAACGCACCCGTACATTATAGCATAAGTCAACAGACATAATTATTAAAATTTTGTTATCATTTTCACTGAGCAAGATCCAGATGCTGCACCGTTCCCGCTGTCCCGTTTTCGTAAAGAAATATACCTGTTTTTCTTATGGCGGCATTGATTCTGTTATCAGCATGATCCCTGAGCAGAAATTCTGTGTCAACGCTTCCGAGAAAGATCGCCCCGAGCCCCTTTTCCTTAAGCTTGTAAAGCTTTTGTTCCCCATTTTCATCGAATACACAGAGCGTAAGCCTGTCAAAGACTTCATCCGCCTCGTCTATCCAGCCGTTGCCGTCGGAATCGTATACTGACAGATCCCGAAAGCCGTTTCCGGAGCTTGTTCCGAAAAGCTCGCTTCCGTTGTTGATGATACCGTCTTCATTCCGATCGAGAGAGAGAAAGGCGCTTTTACTGCCAAGTCCGGGTATACTGTCCATTTTTCCGTCTGCATCGAGGTCAAACATGATCCGCTGATCCGATACCGAAGCAGTGTCGGTATCGAGATTAATGACCAGAGGATCGCACATCCTGGCTTCAATAGCGGTGGCCTCGATCTTATAGTACTCCTCAAAGCTCCTGCTCATGCTGAAATCAAGGCCGAAGGAGATCTCCCTCCCGTCTGCCGTACATACGCTCCCCTGCGCCCTGAAGGAGGTCTGTTCCTCCTCGTAGAAATAGTGCTCCTCGAAGGAGTTTCGGACAAGAAAGCCATCCGCAGATTTGTAAGGGGAGGAGCTTGCGTTTACCGAGCTTAAGGTATAATCCTCTTCATCCATCCTCTTCCCGAACAGAAGATAGATCAGATAGTTTATGCATTTCCTCCTTATCCGTGAAAAAGGATCTTCCGCGGAAGCTGTGGGTCCTGTTACCCCTGAGCCCTCCTGAGCCTTTCCAGGCTTCTTAAACCTTCCCGAAAAGTCCGTAAAGGATGAAATGCCATACGCGTCCCTGCGCACAGAAGTATATTTTCTGACAGACTCCATTCCTGTTTTGCTGCTGTCAATTATCAAAGATCAACCTCCAAATCATATAATAGAGATGAAACAGACTGAAAGTCAGTGCTTCATTCCGTTTGTTTACAATTCAGAGAGCCGGCTTCTGTAATAAATATATCGGAAGGAATCGGTTTTTCCTTAGGGCTGCCCG
>DNAD01000089.1 GCA_003484785.1 Lachnospiraceae bacterium | reverse complement strand
GGAAAGGTCTCCAACGGCGTCATCAGGGTCAACCAGGAGGCTGTCATAGTAAACGCCCACGATCCCGAAAAGCTGAGAAAAGTCAAGGTGAGCGCCCTCTACGAATATGACGGGCTTAACAAGGTAAACGTTAAGGAGGCCACAATAGGCTCGATAGTTGCCATCTCGGGGATCTCGGATATTCATATCGGAGATACGATCTGCGATCCCGAGGCCCCCAACGCGATAGAGTTTCAGAAGATATCAGAGCCTACCATAGCCATGACCTTCTGCGTAAATGATTCGCCCCTTGCGGGCACGGAGGGAAAGTACGTGACCTCCAGGCACTTAAGGGACAGGCTGTTTCGTGAGCTTAATACGGACGTTTCCCTGAGGGTGGAGGAGACGGACACCACGGAAGCCTTTAAGGTCTCGGGAAGGGGCGAGCTTCATCTCTCCGTGTTGATAGAGAATATGAGGCGCGAGGGCTATGAATTCGCGGTAAGCAAGGCCGAGGTGCTGTACAGGACCGATTCCCGCGGGAGAAAAACGGAGCCCATGGAGCTTGCCTATATCGATGTGCCCGAGGAGTTTTCGGGAACAGTCATCGAAAAGCTGGGGGCCAGAAAGGGTGAGCTTCAGAACATGTATCCCATAACCGGGGGTTATACAAGAATGGAGTTTTCGATCCCGGCCAGGGGCCTTATAGGCTACCGGGGGGAGTTCATGACGGATACCAAGGGCAATGGGGTGATCAACACCGTCTTCGATGAATATGCCCCCTACAAAGGAGATATCACCTACAGAAAGCAGGGCTCCCTCATAGCCTTTGAAAGCGGTGAATCCGTTACCTACGGCCTTTTTAACGCACAGGAGAGAGGAACTTTATTCATAGGCCCGGGAGAAAAGGTATACTCAGGAATGGTAGTGGGCCAGAACGGAAAGACAGAGGACGTTGAGATAAATGTCTGCAAAAAGAAACAGCTGACCAACACCAGAGCCTCCGGCTCCGACGAGGCCTTAAGGCTTACGCCTCCTAAGATACTGAGTCTTGAGCAGGCACTGGAGTTCATAGATTCGGATGAGCTTTTGGAGGTCACGCCGGAGCATTTAAGGATAAGGAAGAAGATACTCGATCCCACTCTGAGAAAGAGAGCAGGCTTCAGAAAAGAATGAAAGGCAGGTTTGATGTATGTTAAAAACCCTGGGCGCTCATATAAAGGAATATAAGACTGCGGTAATAATAACACCGTTATTTATGGTACTTGAGGCATTTTTCGAAACCATGACGCCGCTTCTGATGTCGGAGCTGGTGGATAAGGGAGTCAATGTTCCCGGCGGAGATATGGGTTATATAGTAAAGATGGGTGTGTTCATGCTTATCATGGCCGTCCTCGGCCTCATCAGCGGGATACTCGGAGGAGTCTTTGCGGCACGGGCCTCCACTGGCTTTGCAAAGAATCTCAGAAAGGCCATGTATGAGAATATTCAGAGGTTCTCCTTCTCCAATATAGACAAGTTTACAACGGCGGGGCTGGTAACAAGGCTTACCACTGACGTTACGAATATCCAGAATTCCTTTCAGATGATCTTAAGGATGTGCATAAGGGCCCCTTTTTCCCTGATCTTTGCAATGTGCGCGGCCTTCCTGGTCTCGGCAAAGATTGCAAGCATATATCTGATGGCGGTCCTGGTGCTGTCCATGATCCTCGCGCTGATAGTAAAGGCTGCCATGGGGAACTTTCGAAAGGTTTTTGAAAAGTATGACGGCCTTAATGCCACTATTCAGGAAAACGTGGGAGCCATAAGGGTGGTAAAGTCCTTCGTCAGGGAGGACTATGAGACCGGGCTTATGGAAAAGGCAAGCGATGCCATCTACAGGCTCTTTATAAAGGCCGAGGGGATAGTGATATTAAATGCTCCCGTACTGACGCTTGCGGTGGATATCTGCATAATCCTGATAGGCTGGGTGGGAGCAAGGATGATAGTATCGGATCAGCTGACTACCGGAGATCTGATCGCCCTGTTCTCTTATTGTATGAATATACTTATGAACCTTATGATGCTGTCCATGATCTTTGTTATGATGACCATGTCTGTCGCAAGCGGGGAGAGGATCAGTGAGGTGCTTAAGGAGGAGCCGGACATAAAAGATCCGGAAGCTCCCGTTTATGAGGTAAAGGACGGAAGGATCATCTTTGATGACGTGGACTTTTCCTACAGCAGCCAGGGCCATGGAGAGTATGTACTGAAGGATATAAGCCTGGCCATAGATTCCGGAGAGACGATAGGGATAATCGGGGGCACGGGTTCCGGAAAGTCTTCCCTCGTCAATCTTATAAGCCGTCTCTATGATACCTCGGCGGGCGCTGTCTACGTAGGCGGAAAAAATGTCAGGGAATACGATCTTGAAGCTCTGAGAAACAGTGTCGCGGTGGTGCTTCAGACAAACGTCCTGTTTTCCGGGACCATCCTTGAAAACCTCAGATGGGGCAAGCCCGATGCTACCGAAGAGGAGTGCATCCGGGCATGCAGGCTTGCCTGTGCGGATGAGTTCATACAGAGCTTTCCCGATAAATATAACACCTATATAGAGCAGGGCGGGACCAATGTTTCGGGAGGTCAGCGGCAGAGACTCTGTATCGCCAGAGCCCTTCTTAAGGATCCGAAGATACTGATCCTTGATGATTCCACCTCTGCCGTGGATACGGCGACCGACAAAAGGATCAGGAAAGCCTTCCTGGAGGAGCTTCCCAACGTTACCAAGCTGATCATAGCCCAGAGGGTGGCTTCCGTCGAGAGCGCGGACAGGATCCTGGTGCTGGATGAAGGCAGGATAAACGGTTTTGACACTCCGGAAAAGCTACTTA
>DNAD01000010.1 GCA_003484785.1 Lachnospiraceae bacterium | reverse complement strand
ACTCATTTATTTACCTTTTCCCGGTTACTCATCTTTATTTTTTTTCTCCGATCCTGCAAGGCATGATCCGGCTGCATGGTTACACTTAATGGACCGGCAGTGATTTACGTTATTGAGCATATAATGCCGGGTCTCAACTGACATAAGCAAACACCGTAGTGATATCGTCCCCGCACCCCATCTCGCTGGTTTCGGAAAGCCACTGCTTTAAATGCTCCTTTACGGTTTTGACCCCGTGTTTATTTATCATCTCAAAATATTCCCTGCAGGTGGTGTAATAGGCTCCCCTGTTTTCAAAGCTGTTTGAAAAGCCGTCGGTGGAGAGCATGTACATGTAAGGAAGATTTTCGTTAAGCTCCCTGTTCATCACCCCGCACACCGCGTTCTTCCAGGCATTTCCCGAGGAAAGGGAATGAGTCTCGACCCCAAGGAGCTTATCGGAGCGTATGAGGGGGGTTACCGTCGAGCCATCCGCATAGATCATGTCCCCGTCTCCTATCTGGAAGGCAAACACGAAGGAGCCTGTGATCATAAGCCCCAGAAGGGTGGTTCCGTAGAGCATGTATATCTCCCTCTCGGAAAGCTCGATATTCCTGCCCTCCCTCTCCTGGGCGGACAGCACCTCCTCCTTCCAGGTAAGGTCGATGGTCCTTGCAAACTTTGTATCGCCCTCCCTGTTAAGAAAGGTCTCAAGAGCATTCAGGTCATCATAATTATTGTAATATTCAAGCATCAGGGAACAGAACACCTTTGTGGCAAACCTGGCTCCTTCCGCGCTGTAGGGGCACTTTTCCGAGCCGTGTCCGTCGGCCACGGAAAGGATGTATACGCCCTTTACGTAATCGATCTTCCGCCAGTAATCCTGCCATTCGATCCCTGCGCGGTTATGGGAGGCTCCCTGTGCCCAGTCTCCGAAAATATTAACACCCATAGCTCCTACCAGACATCGCTTATGTCTATATCACCGGGGTCGGGGATATTGTCCATATCAAGCATCAGAAGACCGTTGTTGTCCCCCTCCGGGCTTTCTCCTCCCAGATCCGGCCGGCTTGCGGGGGCGGATACGACAGACGCCGCCGTTGAGGCCCACTTTATCATCTTAGTAAGCGTCGCCGCGTTGTTTGCATGCAGCACAAGATCCCTGCTTCCGGTAAATTCCGCCAGAACGTCGTTGTCCGCGTCCTGTCCGATGGAAATGGCTATCCTTACCGACTTCTTGCCCCAGGGAAGGGAAAGCAGCTTTTTAAGAGCGGCCTTGTAATTATCGGTGGGCCTTCCGTCAGAAAGCAGCACGATCACCGGCGGCAGGGCTCTGTCCGACATGGGCGGTATGGTAAGCTCATCCGCCAGCAGGTCAAAGGCCTTTCCCATGTCCGTCACCCCTATGGCGATCAGATCCTCCCATACGAAATCCTCCACCTTTACCGGCAGCGGGTTTACCCAGGAGGCTCCCGAGGAAAACTTGAGGGTACGCACCAAAAGCTGCGCATTGGGATTGCCCTCCGCCGCCTCCTGCATCTCCGGGACGGTCTCCTGGATAGCATTGTTCACCGTGCCCATCTTTTCTCCGAACATTGAGCCTGAGCAGTCCACCACCCAGAAAAAATGTAAGGGTCTGCTTGCAAGCTCTGCTCCCGGTCTCTTAAGCTCCGATCTGATCTCTTCATTAACGTCCATAAGAACCTCCTTTATAATAAGGATCTGTTGAAAAATAACTTATACACCTTTGCTTGTCTTTTTGCCCGACAGCACTGACGAAAAATCGCCGTCACACAAATCTCCCGACCGCCTCACCGAAGTCTATGGCGGTATCCCTTGCTATCATCGCGGCTCTCCCTTTCTCCACCGATACTTCGCTCCCGTCGGCCTTTATATATTTCCAGCTCTCCTTCATAAGGTTTTTTATCCCCCACTTGACAGGATTGTCGGGGTTTACGCAAACCTCCCCCACTATGGTATCCATGTCGTAATTCCCCAGCACCTGATGGGCATAGAGCTTCGTCCTTGAGGTCAGGATGATATTGTTCTTTCCTATCACAAGCTTTGAGGGAACCTTTATCTCCTTATGACAGTTCCAGCAGATATGGGGCGTCTCCTCCGCCTCCCTTGCCGGATCGTAGAAGACCTCCGCCCCACAGTCCGTACACAGCATGATGCCCGACATCAGGTTTGAAAAGGCTGAAAGCCACATATTTTCGGTAACCCTTTTCCCCGGCTGAGTAAGACCTTCCGTAAAGGATCTGACAAACAGCTCCTTAAGCGCCCCGGGATACAGCTCCCAGTAGATTATCGCATTGTCCTGATAGCCCGGAAGGGGCCTGTTCCTGGTATCCTTCGGGTCCCAGATGAACACGGGATCGGTGCCGTACAGCCTGTTCATCGCATGGATGTCCATGCAGCGTATCTTTGCCTCCAGCTTTCCCTCCAGCGGGTGGTTTAACATAAACATATAGAACAGCAGAACGGCAAGGGAATACAGATCCGTGTTCCTTGAGGACTTCTTCTCGCCCCTTACTATCTCGGGCGCCATAAACCTTGGGGTCCCGTATACCCCTCCGTCCAGGGTTCCGTTGGGAACAACATTGTCATTATCGCAGATCATCACATCCCCTGTCTTCGGATCAAAGAAAACGTTTCCGAAGGAGATGTCCCTGTACTGATAGCCCGCCTTGTGCAGCGCGTGATACCCCTGGGTCAGATTGTAGGCGGCCCTTGTAAGATGGTAGAAGGAGGGCTCGGCCTTTCTCTTCATAAGATCCACGATGCTCCTGTAATGACCCGGCCTTAACGGCATGATGTATCCGAAGGGCTCGCCCTTTTTTCTCCTTATTATATCCTGGGGCCATAAAAAGCAGTCATCGGGCTTTCCTCTTTCTATGAGCTTGTCCAGTATCTTTTTCTGCTTATTGGTCGCGGTATGCTTATAATACCATTTCAGGGCATATTTTTTGCCGTCCTCCTCACAGAGCACCTCGTAAACCTCTCCCTGGCCTCCCGCTCCCAGCATCCGCTTTACCGTATATCTGTTCTTTCCTTCGGAAACCAGCCCGGTTCCCGCCTTCAGCATTCCTTCCATTTAACCTGACCACCCGTGTTTTATGTTGCTATGTCTATCTTTTTTCTGGCTGCCTCGAGCCCCCTGTCCGCGGCCCTCTCATAGTACACCATGGCATCCATTCGGCTCTCCTCGACCCCGAGGCCGTTATAGTAGCATTCTCCCAGCTGGTATTCGATGCTTCCGATATCAACCTCCTCCTCAAGCGCAAGCCTCTCCATCATGTAGTCGTCATAGAATTTTTTCAGCCAGAAAAAGCCCTTGGAAACGTCCCTTTCTATTCCCTCATCACCGTTCAGATACACCATCCCGATGATGCTGTAGTCATCCCTGTAGCCGTAATCCACCGCCTTTTCCAGGCACGTAACGGCCTTTAAAAGCTCTCCCCGGTTGCCGTAGTACCTCACAAGCTTCAGCATATCCGCTATGATCTCCTCCTTGACGGGCTGGCCGGATATCTCCTCGGCAAGCTCAAGGCACTTATCCGCGCTGTTCCATTTCGGGGTTCCCAGCTTATGCTCAAGTAAGAGCTTGCTGTACAGCACCAGAGCGTTTGTATAGTTGGCGGGCTCTCTTTTCCTTGAAACGGTATCAAGATAGTTCTTTATATAGATCTCCGCTCTCAGAAGGTTTCTTCCAACGGCCCCCGAGCGGAAAAAAAGCTCACCCATGAGCAGATAGGAAAGGGCTGCGTTATCTTCCCTGCCCTCGGTGTTTATCTCCTCTCCGAGGATCAGGTGATCCCTTAAGTTTACCGCGGCATCCTCATATTTTCCGTCCGAATGCATATAAAGGGCGCTTGTTATCTTAAGGTCCATCATAAGGCTGCCCAGGCCGCCCCTGACCGACGCCTCCCTCACATAGGGATTTGCCTTGTTTTTTTCCAGCTTTTTTCTGTATTTTTCGGAGAGGAATTCATTGTAATGATCACTCTCATTGTCGGAATAATAGGAAAGCAAATATCTCCGGGCCATCCTCCAGCCGTGGTAATCCGCAAGAGCGGTCAGCTTTTCCATGCTCCGAAAGGACCTGGTACATAAGATATCCTCAAAATAACATTCTATCAGAAAGGGTGTGGCCCCCAGAGCCGCGGCGACATCCGTCTCCCCGGAGCTGTCCCTGCCCTTTGAGCTTTCCTTTATATATCTCTCAAAAAGCTTTATGGCCTTGTGCAGATCGGGCTTTGTCCCCCAGCCGTAGAAATAGAGCTTTCCCATTTCAAGCATCGCCTTCGGGTAGGGCATCGATCTCGTAAGATAGTAGCAGGCCTTCGTAAAGTCACGCTCCACAAGCTTACCCTCAATGTATTCCATTGCCGTAAGATAGAGGGCGTCCTTTCTGTCGATCCCCTTTAAGATCTCAAAGCCCTTCTGTCTTGCCTCCCTGACCTCGCTTTTTAAGAGGGCCGTTCCGGTGCGGTACCTGGCCTCCTCGTTTCCGACGCTGCTTACGACATCGTACATAAGCGCAGCAATATCCCGTTGTCCCTCCTTCTCGTATTTCTCGGCAAGCTCCTTATAATTAACGCTCTCGTTTAAGTCTATCTCGGAATACCCCAGACCGAGGGCGCAGGAAAAGGCATTCAGCACATAGGCGCTCCTCTGGACCGTCAG
>DNAD01000040.1:3367-4823 GCA_003484785.1 Lachnospiraceae bacterium | reverse complement strand
TGGAGGATTCATATGAGAGCGGAGATCACGGATAAAGCGGAATTGATATTTCTGATACTGACCTTCCTGTTTATGGTGGGAAGTATGACCGGATGGGTCATTGAACTGTTCTTCAGGAGATTCATCTCCACAAAAAATCCGGAAAGGAAATGGATCAATCCGGGTTTTCTCACAGGTCCCTGCCTGCCGCTTTATGGATTTGGTCTCATAGCGCTGTTTATCATGTCTCTCCTGCCCTATGTTGGCAATAATTCCGGAGTGAACACCCCCGGCCGGATCGCCGTGACTATCCTTTCCATGGGCGTGATGATGACCCTGATAGAATATATCGCCGGCCTGATCTTCATAAAAGGCATGAAGATCAAATTGTGGGATTACTCGGATGAACCCCTTAATCTGCAGGGGATCATATGTATAAGGTTCTCCGTGATCTGGACTGTTCTCGGCGCAGTATATTATTTCCTTATCCAGCCCCATGTTATCGACCTTGTAAAGTGGTTCGGCGATAACATAGCCTTCACCTTCGTTGTGGGAATGTTCTACGGTGTCCTTGTCATCGATCTCTTCTACTCCTTCAACGTAAGCAGCCGGATACACGAGTTTGCCGTTGAAAACGATGTGGTAATAAAATACGAAGCCCTTAAGCAGGAAATACGTACTGACACGGACAAGCTTAAGAAAGACTGGCGGTTCCTTCTTCCCTTAAACAGCGACCAGTCTCTTGGCGAAACCATGAAGGAAAGGCTTGAAAAGATAAAAGTAAAGAATTAAGGGAGCTTACCAAAAGCTCCCTGGCAACGTCCGAAGAAAAGCCTGTAAGCATTACCATATGAAGATCATTATCGGGAAGCCTTTCAGCCAGCAGAATGGAGGAGATCTCATCATCGCGCATGATGGCATAGGTCATATTCACTGTCAAAGGGGATATCGCATATGACGCCGTCAGCCATCGAAGCACTATCATGGTCGCGGGTTCTGTCCCGTTGGAGATGCCGTCCTCAACGGAAAACAGGAGCACACCTGCCGGAAGGCAGGCATCCCCTTTCTCCTTAAGCGCCCCCAGACAGAACATCTCACCGCTCTCAATCTAAAGAAGCTGCTCCGCCGGTATAAGCGGAGCAAAGCTGTCAAGGATCGCAGGATCAACATTTTTTATAACAATACTACCTCCGTTTGATCAAATGATGTCAGGTGAAAGGTACCTCGGCTGTCAGGCTGCGGGCTCCAGAGCCTCGCCCTCGGGTCCCTCATAAGGAACCGCCTGCACTTCATCGCCGTATATGGTTGCAAAATCATCACGCATTGAAATGGGTTCAAATCCGCGCTCCTTACAGGTATCAAGCATCGCATTGGCCTTATCCATGTTCCCGTGCTCCCTTACAAGGTCGTCACACAGAAGCATGAAGGCCTTTGTCTCATACTGATCGTTATTCAGCACATACTGAGCCATCGATAC
>DNAD01000040.1:0-3288 GCA_003484785.1 Lachnospiraceae bacterium | reverse complement strand
GACAGGACCGGAACCTTGCCGATCTCCTGGGAGATGGCGCTTACCTTATTCATCTTTATCGTCTTTATTATCAGGTCTTCTCCGAGTATCACCTTGTCATCCGCGCTGTATACATACTCAAGACCGTCGGTGTCGCCCTGTCCGCTGGCAAGCATGCTATAGCTCATGCCGATGACCCTGTTATCCGGGATCGGGAGCCAGTCCGCTATAACTTCACGGCAAATAGTACGGCTCGAACCGCTTACGATGTAACAGGTAAAATCATTATCCGCCAGGTACTGTACCAGTGATACCATAGGCCAGTAGAAGGCATCGCCCTTTGTAAGGTTTGTAAATCCGTCCGCCTCAGTCTGCATGAAGGCTCTTGTATAATCCCGCATCTCTTCAACGGTCATTCCCGCGTAAGCCTGTCCGGCATATTTCGCATGAAGAAGTTCGCTGTTGTCGGGTACCTTACCGCCGTAAACGCCATCCTCCAGAGCCTCGGCGAACTCCCTCATATCATCGGGAGCCTCAAAGGTATCATCATGAAGCGCGCGGTGAATAAACATCATGTACTCAAAATATGAAGGATACAGTTCCCCGATGAGGGTTCCGTCCATATCAAACACAGCGATCCTGTCCTCAACGGGAATGTACTTATCCGAGTTAATGTCCGTTACCTCGGCAACATAATCACGTATGGAAGCAGCCGCAGCCGAATCCTCACTCCAGTATAAGAGCTCTCCCTTTACGCCGGCAGGTTCTGCCTCATTATACTTTGCCTGAGTATCTCCTGCAGCCTGATCGCCGATCCTCACCTCACCGGTCGTAAGATCGATGGTAACGTCAGGATACGTGCTGCAGCCTGTAAGTGCCGTGAGCAGTGCCATGATCAGAACAGCTGCCAGAATTCTTTTTTTTGTCTTCATTCTTTCCTCCTTTTTCACCCTTCGGGTGTCTTTTATACGGGTCCTGTCTACCGTTTATCTTTATCGATAAACTCCAGACTGACCATTGCCACCGATGAGTAGACCAGAATATACAGGATCAGAAAACACCAGCATTTTAACACATTGCCCGCTTCAAAGGCATATGCCGGTTCCTGATTGTACTTTGAGGCCCACATATGGATATCATCCCTCATATCATTATCCTGCAGATAGCGCAGCGCCTGCTCAACAGGCTTGTTGTCCCCCACCTCGACTCCCTGAAGCTTTAAAAGAGTATTCCAGAGAGATACCATTGGAAGGGAATTATAGTCTCCCTGAGTACAGAGAGCCACCAGCCCCCATTTGGCTATGGTAAGGTCGGTTATCCTGACTGCCGTTCCGGAGAGGCTGAAAAACCCTCCCGAGAATACCAGCTGAAAGATCAGCAGAAACGGCATCACTGTCATGGCCGTGGTAGTGGAACGTACCAGAGCGGATACCATGAGAGCCATCATATCAGCACAGTAGGTCACAAGAAACAGCGTGATCCCTATATCGACCAGGGGCCAGGGAGTTATGAGGCTCTTTTCCGGAAAGCTTACGTTTGACGCTCTGCATACCACCAGAGTGATCAATATCTGGCAAAGGCACAGAAAAGCCTGGTATATCATATGGGCATGGATATAGGATGAGATATGCAGTCCCGATCGATGCTCCCTCTTTACTATTGCCCGTTCTCTGCATATGACCTGGATGGAATTAAAGAACCCGTTCCATATACAGATGCAGGCCATGGCAAAGGATCCAAGCTTGGTTCCCTCCATGGTCTTAAAAATGTTGGCCCCTACAACGAAGCACACCAGACCGGCTATGATGGCGGCCATGGGAAGTACCTTCCAGTCGTTCTGAAAAATGAACATCCTGAAAAGCTTGCCCAGATATATAAAGACCTGTGAGAAGCGTCCCCTGTGTCTGATCTCCTTTTTCTCCATCCTGCTCACCCGGCCTTTCCTTCGGTACCCGACAATAGCTGTTCGGCGTACTTTTCAATAAACTCATCGGCTCTGCCGTCACCGCCTTCCTCCTTCTGGTTGACGGCAAGCAGGATTTCCTCCATGGATTCCTTTCCAAAGAACGCGCGGGCATCCTCAACAGTCCCGTAATACGCCATTCTCCCCGTTCTCGAGCCGTCCTTGGCAAGCACTATTACATCATCGAACAGATCGATCACACGATCCGGGGTATGGGTTATCACCATAACTATCTTTCCGGAATCGGCAATGGCCCTGAGCTTTTCAAACAATGACCTGGCGACCACTCCGTCCAGGCCGGAATCCGGCTCATCGAGGATAAAGAGCGTAGGATCGGAGATAAACTCCATGGATATGGAGAGCCTTTTTCGCTGTCCGCCGGAAAGCTTCTCCACAAGGCTCCATTTTATCGCAGACAGACCAAACTCATCAAGGACCTCCTGTATCCTTCTTTTCCGTTCCGCATACTGTACACTTGAGGGAAGCCTCAGGGAAGCGGCATCCGACAGGGTTGTGAACACGGTGTCGTTGGTTCTCATAAGATCCTGCTGGGGGACAAAGCCCACGTCATATTTCATTTTATCATATTCCGCGTATATATCCCTCCCGTCCATGAGAACCGAGGCATCGGCCTTTTCATAGCCCGTGACCGCATTCACAAAGGTGGTCTTTCCGGCTCCCGATCCTCCTAAAAGAAGTACCATATGCCCCTTGGGGATAATGCAGTGTATGTCCTTAAGAAGAACCTTTTTCTTAAAGAAATCTATTGCGGTCCTTTCCTGGATGTTGACCGTAAGCCCGTCCTGCGTCGAATCAACCTTTACTCCGGTAACCCTGGCGCCTTGTGTATCCTCCGCGGTATAGGCTTTCTTTTCGGGCTGAAAGGATTTTACGAAGCCCCAGATTATGGAAGAAACTCCTTCAAAGATTAAAAAGCCCAGTACCCACAGCTTTCTGCGATGAAATATCTCACACAGCCCGATATGAATCCTGATGGAATATATCACGGAAGCAAGAAGGGCCGCAAGGGTTATGATCGCAAAGATAATGGCAGCCTGGGAATCCTCCTCCAGAAAGAGATAGGGAATATACCCCAGGGCAACCCCCAGCGCCCGGAAAACGGTGAAATATCTTCCGTCCTTTTCCCTGTAGGCACACAGACTTGTCTTATACTCTCTTACAAAGGGGACAAAAGCCCAGATGCTCCTGATCCCGCATTTTTCAAATATCTTATAATGCCCCGCCGACAGCATTGCCCAGGATACAACCAGGTTTATTATGGATTTTATGTCACCGGCGTTAAGCTCGAAAATCATTCCCTGTTCCATGATCCTTCCCCTCATTAT
>DNAD01000346.1 GCA_003484785.1 Lachnospiraceae bacterium | reverse complement strand
ATAAAAAGGAGTTGCCATGGGTGGTTTTTTCGGAGTAGTCTCTAAAAACGAATGTAAATACGATCTCTTTTTCGGAACTGATTACCATTCCCATCTCGGAACACGCAGAGCTGGAATGGCAATGTTCGGTTCGCGTGGCTTTGACCGGGCCATTCATAATATCCAGAACTCCCCCTTCAGGACCAAGTTCGAAAGCGACATGAAGGATTTCGAGGGTAAGATCGGGATAGGCTGCATATCGGATTATGAACCCCAGCCCCTTCTTATACAGTCCCACCTCGGCAGCTATGCGATCACCACCGTGGGAAAGATCAACAATACCGATGAGCTGGTAAAGGATGCCTTCTCCGTCGGACGTACCCAGTTTCTGGAGATGAGCGGGAGCAATATCAATCCCACCGAGCTGGTCGCATCTATAATAAATCAAAAGGACACCATAGAGGAGGGGATGGCTTACGCCTGTGAGGTCATAGACGGCTCCATGAGCATCCTGATCATGACCGAGAAGGGGCTGTATGCGGCCAGAGACCTTTACGGAAGGACTCCCATAATGATAGGCGCAAAGGAAGGTGCCTACTGCGTTTCTTTCGAAAGCTTCGCCTATATCAATCTGGGCTACAGTTATAAAAAAGAGCTTGGCCCCGGAGAGATCGTATATATTACCTCCGAGGGCTTTGAGACCCTTAAGCCTGCCCGGGATCAGCTTAAGATCTGTACCTTTCTCTGGATATATTACGGTTATCCCACTTCCACCTACGAGGGTGTCAATGTGGAAAAGATGCGGTATGAATGCGGAAGGCTGCTTGCAAAAAGAGATGATGCGGGGCCCGATCTTGTTGCCGGGGTACCCGATTCCGGAACTGCCCATGCCATAGGCTACGCAAACGAGTCAGGAATCCCTTTTTCAAGGCCCTTCATAAAATATACCCCCACCTGGCCCAGATCCTTTATGCCGACGGATCAGAGCCAGCGGGATCTTATAGCAAGGATGAAGCTTATACCGGTAGACGCCCTGATAAAAGGCAGGTCACTTTTACTTATCGACGATTCCATAGTACGGGGAACCCAGATGCGGGAGACGACCGAATTTCTGTACCGCAGCGGAGCCCGGGAGGTACATATAAGGCCTGCCTGCCCTCCTCTTCTTTACGGCTGCAAATTTTTGAACTTCTCCCGTTCCAACTCTGAATATGACCTTATCACCAGACGTATCATAAGGGAGCGGGAAGGAGAAGAGGTTTCCGATGAAGTACTCTCCGACTACGCGGATCCCGATTCGGCAAACTACCGGGAAATGGTTGAGGAGATAAGAAAGCAGCTCAATTTTACCTCTCTGCGTTTCCACAGGATGGATGATATGGTGGAATCGACCGGCATAGATAAGAGCAGGCTCTGCACCTACTGCTGGGACAAGGAGGGAGACTGCAGGTCCTGTAAGGGATGTAGTAAATAACACTATTTACATAACATTAGTTATTGTTTGATGTTATTGCGACACATATGGTTGCAAATAGCAAATATCAGTCGCGGTCGTTATATATCTCATGTTGTTAAAGGGGTCCGATTATGTTAAACTTTGAAGAAGAGCTCAAGAAATTTGAACCGAGTATGGAGATCGAACAGATAGAGGACGTGGTCTATAACCATACCCTTACCGATATGACGGATATAATGCTTGAAATGATCAACAGGGAAAAAGAGAATGAAATGCTACTCATGCAGCAGCCGCTTGAATGAAACGGACATATGTCCCTCCTGCGGCGCCGATGTGAGTATATATAAAAGGATAGTACGTATCTCAAATGCACTTTATAACGACGGCCTGAACAAGGCCAGAGTGCGTGATCTCTCCGGTGCCGTAAACAGCCTGCGGCTAAGCCTTAAATACGATAAAAAGAACATAGATGCAAGGAACCTCCTGGGGCTCGTTTATTTCGAGATGGGGGAGGCTGTTCTTGCGTTGTCCGAATGGATAATAAGCAAGAACTACGACAGCAAAAAGAATATCGCTGACGATTATATCAACCTCCTTCAGTCAAACCCCGGCGAGCTCAATACCATAAGCCAGACCCTCAAAAAGTTTAACCAGGCTCTGCAGTATTGCTATCAGGATACCAAGGACCTGGCGGTCATCCAGCTTAAAAAGGTGCTTGCCATAAACAAGAATCTCATAAGGGGCTATCAGCTTCTGGCTCTTCTGTATATAGATGATCAGGATTACTCAAAGGCGCGCCGGACACTGCTTAAGTCTCTTTCCATTGATGTCAACAATACTCTTTCAAGATATTATCTAAAGAATGTAAACGAAGCTCTCAAAGAGATCGCCGAACATTCAGATGACAAAAAAAAGCGCCAGGACGCTATCGAGACCATAAGCTACCAGAGCGGAAACGATACCATCATAAGGCCCGCCGTCCCCAGGGAGCGGGTCGGCATGTCCTCCATGATCAATATAGTGATCGGAGTTCTTATCGGTGTTGCGATCTGCTGGTTCCTTATCCTTCCCGCGCGTCTCGATCGTGAGACCAGCGGCTATGACGAACAATATAAGCAGGTAAGCGAGGAGCTTGCGGCAGAGAAGGCCAACTCACAGGAGATCACCAAATCCCTGGAGAGTTATATAAGCGAGAATGAAGAGCTGAAAGCCGAGCTTGACAAACTGTCCGGGGCCTCCGGGCAGCCCACCGATAATGACCGTCTTATAGATGCGGCCACGGCCTATATAAACGACCCGGAGGATACCTTCGGGGTCATGGATTCTCTTTCCGCCATAGACAGCGAATATCTTGACACGGCCTCCCGTTCCTTCAAAACTCTGTATGAAAAGCTGAGCGGCATAGCCGGCCAGGCTGCCATAACGGGATACATAAGCGATGCCCGCTCCGCCATCAGGCAGAACGACTACCCGGCTGCCATAGAGGCCTATGAGAAGGCCTGGGAGCTGGATAAGACAAATTCCGACATGCTTATGAACCTTGCCCACGCCTATCGTCAGAGTGGCGATACCAAAAAGGCGAACGAGCTGTATGAACAGGTTATAAACACCTTCCCCGACAGCCAGAACGCGGCTGATGCGGCGGATTATATAACAAATGAGCAGGAGTAATGCTTTCTCCTGCTCATTTGTTATCTTTTAAGGATTTTTATTCTGACGGCAACGCCCTCCGCTCCTTCTTGCCGGAAGCGCCGGGTTTACGGCAATCATCTTGCCCGCAGCTGATCGAGCCTGTTTCTGACCTCATCCATCATATGAGAATACTTTTCAAGCTTCTGCTTCTCCTCATCTATCTTTGCCGCGGGAGCCTTGCTTATGAACCGTTCGTTATTCAACATCGAGTTGACCCTCTTAAGCTCCCCGGCCAGCCTCTGTTCCTCCTTTTCAAGCCTTTCAAGCTCTTTTTCCACATCCACAAGATCTTCAAAGGGAATATAGATATTGGCCGCCGAGGTAACGACCGATACCGCGTCCTGGGCTATACCTTCCCTGTCCTTTTGTATATCAACTGCGGATGCTGAGGCAAGGGAGGCAAAGAAAAGCTTTCCTTCTTCAAAGGCATGTAATACCTCTTCACTGTCGGAAACGATATAGAGATGGGTCTTTCTGTTATGAGGCACGCTCATCTGTGTCCTGACATTTCTTATGCCCCTTACAGCCTCCTTTATCAGCTCTATGTTCTTTTCATCCTCCGGAAAGCTTCTGTCTTCCTTATAGACCGGGAAGGAAGCGATCATGATAGAATCCTTTTCGCTGTCAAACCTTCCGTTCCCTTCCTCCGTGACATCACCCTCCCTGAGGGTACAGTATATCTCTTCCGTAATGAAGGGCATATAGGGATGAAGAAGCTTTAAGGCCTCGATGAGCACCGATTTTAAAGTGAACAGGGCCGCGTTCTGCGAAGCTTTATCCCCGGAATCATACAGCCTCGGCTTGACCATCTCAATATACCAGTCGCAGA
>DNAD01000340.1 GCA_003484785.1 Lachnospiraceae bacterium | reverse complement strand
CTGTGTATAATGATAAATGACGGTCGTTATAAACTGTCAACATGAGGCGGAGTGGCAACCGGTGTTTGACAAAGGAGGTAAAAATGCGTTTTAAGAAGATCAGTACAAGAATGCTGGCTATTATTGTCCCGATATTGATCCTGTCCATGGGCATACTTACAATAATAAGTGTCAGAGACAGCAGTTCCACCATTGAGGATCAGATAAGCGAAAGGATGATCGCGGAGCTTTCGTCGGCGGAAGAGAATATTGAGGGATCTCTGACCAGCGTCAGCACCATGGCAGAGACCATTTCGGGCTCTGTTTCCGCAACCTACAAAACCATGGGACTGAACTCTTTTGAAAACATGTTGGGAGGGATAATCCAGACCAACGATATGGTCCTGGGAAGCGGGCTGTGGTTTGAGCCTTTCGAGTATAACCGCAATCAGGAATATGTCGGCCCTTATATCTTCAAGGACGGAAATGAGATAACAAAGACCAACGAATACGCGAACGCGGAATACGATTATTTTTCACAGGAATATTACACAAAGGCAAAGAGCGCGATGAAGACCATCATCACTGATCCGTATTACGATCCCACCTCCGGGATCGTGATGTCCTCGTGCTCCACTCCCATATTAAACGAGACCGGTGGATTTGCGGGCTGCGTGACCGTGGACATGGAGCTTTCCACCGTATCGGGCATGGTCGAGGGTATAAAGATCGGTAAAAACGGAAGGGCGATGCTGCTTGACAGTAACGGGATATATCTCGCGGGAGTTGAAAACAGCAAGATCGCAAACGGTGAATCAATAAGCTCGGACCCCAACTCATCGCTTGCAGAGGCGGGGAGGGTTATGATGTCTTCAAATAACGGCACGACATCTTTTACCTCTCCCGAGTTCGGCATTGAGGATCTGTACTATACCACTATCCCGACCACCGGCTGGAAGGTTATCATAAGAATGCCGAGGGAGGAGACCAGCCAGCCCGTAAAACAGCTTGCGATCATAATGATAGCGGTGGCTGCCATTTTTATCGTTATAGAGGTCATCATAGTGATCCTTCAGGTCAGCAGCATCGCAAAGGGCATAGGAAAGGTAAAGAGCTTTGCGGGAACTCTTGCTGAGGGAGATTTTACCGTTGAGCCCATAGATGTAAGGTCTGCGGACGAGCTGGGCGTTATGAGTTCTTCTCTTAATGATATGTATGACAGCAATAAGGGAGTTATCAGTAATATTGCGGAATGCTCCAGAGAGATTGACGATGCCAGCAGGAGACTTTCGGAATCCTCGGCCGAGCTTAACGATCAGTTCTCCAATATCAAGGATCAGATGAACAACGTTAACGAGGCGATGATGACCACCAGCGCGGCGACAGAAGAGGTGAACGCTTCTACCGAAGAGGTTCTTTCGAACGTAAACCTTCTTGCCGGAGAGGCGGATTCCTGCATGGAAATGAGCAGGGAGATCATGGGCAGAGCCGGCAGCATAGAAAAGCAGAGCAGAACCTCCTTTGAAGAGGCAGAGAAGCTTACGGCGGAATTTTCGGAACGGCTCGGAGAGAGCATCAAAAACGCGGCAGTGGTTGAAACCATCAGTGAGATGGCTAATGATATCTCGGGAATAGCGGAGCAGGTAAATCTCCTTTCCCTCAATGCTTCCATCGAGGCCGCCAGAGCCGGAGAAGCCGGAAGAGGCTTTGCGGTAGTTGCTACCGAGATCGGAAACCTTGCGGGGAGCACCAGCGAAACTGTCGGAAAGATCCAGGTGACCATCCGTCAGGTTCAGGATGCCTTTGTGGAGCTTCGTGATTCGGCCAGCGGAATCCTTGATTTTGTACAGAATACGGTGGCTCCGGATTATGACAATTTTGTCAAGGTGGCTGAGCAGTACGGAAACGATGCCCAGAACTTTGAAAGGGCCAGCAGCAGCATTTCTGAGATGTCCGAAAACATCAAGTCCATTATGGGCGAGGTCACGGACGCGGTGCAGAATATCGCGGAGGCCACTCAGGATACTACAAATATAAGCTCAAAGATAATGGATTCCATAGAGGTTGTTTCCGATCATGTTTCGGATGTATCGGATATGTCCGCTTCACAGCAGCAGATAGCCGACAACCTTGCGGAGACTGTCGGAAGGTTTAAATTATAGTAAACGACAAAGTTCTTTTTACTTTGTCGTTTACTGCGCCGGATTTTGGCCGCTTTAGCGGCATAATTCCTTTCAAAATCCGTGCGCATCCGCCGGAGGCTTTATAGTGAACGACAAATTATTTTTGTCGTTCACTATATAAAAGATAATAAGGTAAGCAGTCCGGGAAAAGGCGGGCTGCGTGTCAATACCGTTATGGAGAAAAAGGGCAATGGCAGGGATCGGAAGGAGCGTTGAAGGCTACCTCTTCCTTACCGAGGAGGATGCGGATATTGCGAAGGAGGAGATCGGAAGGATCAATTATATTTCCTCAAAGATGAAGGAGGATAATCCGCAGGCTGTTCTGGCCGTATATAACAGGATGATCCAGAACAATACCTTTGTGACTCCCGTGGGGCATGAGTATTTAAGGACGCTCAGAGATTATCTTTATCGTTCATCTCAGATACCCGACGAGCTGGTGGGAGACATTCCGCTTATCGTTTCCTATTCCGATGCGATCAAAAAGAGCCGTGAGCCGGAAAAAAAGGCTCCCGAGAAAAAGAGGAAGACCTACAGGACCGAATACAGGAGAGCGCTCGGAGTCATTGCCGTCCTCACCGTTATGATCGGGGTCATGTTCGTTATGGCACTCAGGTCGGATGTCCCGAATATCATTAATTACAGGACTGCGATAACGAATGAATACGCAAGCTGGGAACAGGAACTTTCAGAAAGGGAAGCAAAGGTGAGGGAAAGAGAAAAGGAACTGGATATTTATTGAACGCACTGCAACAGTTCACCTGAGGGTGAACTGTTACAGTTTACTGTTAGGAACTGTTAAGAAATAAATT
>DNAD01000014.1:810-4969 GCA_003484785.1 Lachnospiraceae bacterium | reverse complement strand
TTTGGCATAAGCTGTACAGTCCTTGTACGCCATTGGGCCAGAGGTAAGCCAAAAAGGTACTTTCCGGTTTCAACATCTACCTTTCCGACAGCCATGTCCTTCATTGCCACAAAATCCCAGCAGGAAAAGATCGTGCCCTCCGGATCGATCACATACATCCCCGACTCCGCGCCGCAGTACGACGCGACGGGACGCATATATTCCTCTTTTTTGAAAAGCTCAGCAAGCTCTCCTCCGATGCCGCCGTATGCGTTCTCAAGCTTTACGGCTTCCTCGAAGGAATATCCCCTGTCCAAAAGCATCTCAAATATCTGTACGTCATTTATGCCGTAATCCTTTCCCGGATAGTATTCCCCGAATGTGGCCTTGAAATAATAGCTGAAATGCTCTGACCCGATTAATCCTTTTTCCTCAAATACCTTTTTAAGAGAAGCCGCGGTATCTATATTCTCCGGTCCCGTGTTGATCCGAAGGGCTACGGGCAATCCGTTTTGTACGGCAAGCTCTACGTTGCGAAGGATCCGGTCATAGCTTCCAATTCCGTCCTTATGTACCCGTCTTCTGTCATTTACCTCCCTCTCTCCGTCCAGGGTTATCTGAATATGTTTGAATGAGAACTCCTTCAGAAGCTCTATATAACTGTCCAGCTCATATCCGTTCGTTATAACGCTGAGATTTTTTGATATTCCGGCGGCCTTTTCAGTAATATACCGGATAAGGCCGATATTTTTCTTTAATAACGGCTCGCCTCCGTACAGGGTCACGTTCTCGATCCTTACCCCCCGCTGTATAAGCTTTCCAGCCCCCTGAAAGATTGCATCCACCATTTCACGGGACATTGTTTTTTTCAGCCATTCATCGCCGCTGCTAAGCCTGTGCTTCTCAAAGCAGTATGGACAGCGGAAATTACAGTCATAGGTCGGAAGCAATACCAAACCTGCACCGGAACGGCTTATCTGCCTTTCCACCCGCGCAAGCATCTTCAGATCTTCTTTCTCCCGCTCCCTGTCCTCAGTCAGATGTCCTCTTCTTAGCAGTCTTTCCCGCTCCTCCCCGGGAACCGCCTCAAGGTCACCTTTTTTCAATGCCTCTGCCGTCTCCCGGGATACTACGTCAAAAGCGCCGTAAAGCCCGTTGACCAAAAGACCTTTTCCTTTGATCGTTTCCCTGTTCTTATCGCATAACGGCAGTATAATTTCGTATCTGCTTATTTCCATTTCTGCTTCCCCTGTCCTTTAAACACAAAAGAACGGTTCTTCAGGACATATCCCAGTACAAAAGAACCGTCCCTTTACGCCCTGTCTACCGTCCCTTTTCCCGTATGAACAAGTATAACATGTTAAGGAATCATAGGATAGGTTTTTCTTAATTTTTTTCTTGATAGAACTGCCCTTATGATTTACTATAAACATTGTTTGAACCGTTTCGGAAGGAGGAATTATTTATGAAGAAACCTACGGTTAAAAAAATTAAAGCCGCGTTCATAACGTCGGTGGTGCTTTCCCTTGTGCTTACGGGATGTCAGCCGGCTGATCTTGAGCAGCTCCATGCGTTTGCCGAATCGCTCCGTGCTAACAGCCAGGTTATTGAAGCAGGCGGCGAAACCGGCGCAGATGGAATAGCGTCAGCCGATGATACACTGAAGGAACGCTTTGAAACAGAAAAGCCCTGGATCAATTCCGTAGTAATGGGTACGGTACAGGATTCCGGCTATGATCCCAGGCTTAAGGATGATTTTTATGTAGCCGTGAACCGGGAATGGATGCAGACAGCCCGGCTTTTACCGGGTTATACGACAGCAGGAAGTTTTGCGGACCTGAATTATCAAAGGCAGCATGAGCTCATGGCTCTGATGACAGACGAAAGCCTTACCGGAGAGGATGCGGTAAAATGTCAGAATCTCTACAACCTCTGGCTTGATTGGGATGCCAGAAATTCCTATGATAATATCGGTGAGATAAAAAAATATCTGGCGCCGGTGACGGCCATCTCTTCCATAGATGAGTTGAGCGATTATCTGGTATCGGAGGATTGCTGGTACAATGGCTATAATATAGTGTCTGTGTCATTGCGGCCGGATAATAAAGAATCCGATAAATACGCCGTACAGATATATTCCACCGATCTTACCCTGGATGATCCCGCCGAATATGAGAATCTCACGGACAATGGCAAGAGGGTTAAGGAAGCGGCTGATGCCGTCTCGCATTATATGCTGGGCCGCGTCGGCTACGGTGAGGAAGATATCGAGGCCCTGCTGACGGCAAAGTATGATTTTGAAACAAAGATCGCCGCCTCTGAGATGACTGTTGAAGAGGCAAATATGCCCGATGCCATAAACCTTACCTATAATCCGGTAACGCTTGAGGAGCTTTCCGGGCTTTCTCCCGACTTCCCCATCACAGAGCTTCTTGAGACTGCGGGAATGGCAGAGTCAAAGCTTATAAACCTCAATGAGCCTGAATGGCTCAGGGAGCTTAATAAGCTGTATACCGCGGAGAATCTCGAAGGGATAAAGGCTTATTTGATCGATCGTATAGTCTCAGGCTATATCAGCTATATCGATGAAGAAGCCTACAGAGTTTCACAGGATATAATCCGTAAGAGAAACGGTATTACGGAATTGTCCTCGGATGAAGAAATGGCATACGCAATTGTTTCCGAGAACCTTTCTTCCTCGGTAGCCCGTATGTTTGCGGATAAATATATGACCGCGGAGATCAAGGATGAAATAACGTATATCATTAACGAAGCCGTGGATTATTACCGCAATATGCTTGCAGAGGTTGACTGGCTTTCGCAGGAAACCAGGGAAAAGGCAATAGAGAAACTCGATCATATCGGGATCAACGCGGTTTATCCGGATAAATGGGAGGATCAGAGCGGGCTGGTCATCTTAAGTAAGGATGAGGGGGAAACGCTTTTATCCGCCATGGACAAGATCACAAGGTTTTACGATGCCCGGTCCCGTTCCCGTGTCAATACCGAGGTGGACCGTACCTATTGGATGACGGAGGATATCACGCAGGTCAACTCCTTCTACTATCCCAATACAAACGAGATCTATATCATAGGCGGTATCCTTGGCGGCGATTTCTACGATGTCAACAGATCGATCGAAGAAAATATGGGCGGGATCGGTGCCGTGATCGGACATGAGCTGTCGCATGCCTTCGATACCAGAGGCGCCCAGTATGACAAGGACGGCAACGTGGCAAACTGGTGGAGCGATGAGGATTACAGCACCTTCCAGAAGCGTGCGGATAAGCTGATCGATTATATGAGCAATATGACCGTGGACGAATCCGGAAAGAATTATAACGGAGCCATGGTACAGACGGAAACCATCGCTGATATGGCAGGCGTTAAATGTATGCTGGGGCTTGCCTCGAAGATCGATGGCTTTGATTATGACAAATTCTTCAAAAGCTACGCCAGGCTCTGGAAGTCTCAGAGCACAAAAGAGAGAGTGGATATGCTCACTGCCGTAGACGTGCACGCCCTTGACTATCTCAGAACCAACGCTGTGTTGCAGCAGTATGATGAATTCCTTGATACCTACGGCATCAAAGAAGGTGACGGCATGTATCTTGCTCCTAAAGACAGAGTCGCCGTCTGGTAAGTCCGTACCGGTTCACCCTTTTGTGAATCGTTCCATACGGGGCGCAGCTTTGCATCAAGGCGCGCCCCGTGCCGGCTGCATATACTATTCTCATAAGCTGGTCGTAAGTTTTTTTAAAAAATTAAAAAAAAGTAGTGCTTTTTTTTATAGAATGTGTTATCCTATTACAAGCGTTGCAGAGAACATCTGACAGCCCAACCCGAAAAAGCTTTTACGTTCATGACGTATGAGCGCCCGCTGATGTAGCACAGTCGGTAGTGCACCGCATTGGTAGTGCGGGGGTCTCCAGTTCGATTCTGGACATCAGCACGCATAATAAATCTCCGGAAGTAGTGATAATTACTGGCTTCCGGGGATTTTTTCTTTGGCAAAAACCGGCTTTTTTCTGTTTACCGCTGTTTACCAAAGTTTACTTTATTTCCAGAATCATTTTTGCCTTTTCTAAGTTCAGACCGGTATAATAATTGCTCTTTGCAGTTTTGGGGCTATTTCCGAAAAGCTGAGAGGCAAGTATTAAGTCACCACCAGAATTATTTG
>DNAD01000014.1:0-786 GCA_003484785.1 Lachnospiraceae bacterium | reverse complement strand
TATTTGAAGGGAATAGATATTTGCTGTCAGGATAGTATTCACCGTGGATCAGCTTATATCTGTCCAGAAACTCCTGAAGATCCTTTGTGATAGGGAATTGACGATTTACGTATGTTTTCGTATGATCTACGATCACATAACGATATTTATCGTTAGTTTCACTCTTCTTAACGGTGATCTGTTCCTTGGATAGTCTGTTGCATGTTGATTAACAACTGACGATTAATATATCGATTACAGGATATAAAATGTTATTGCGGAAAAGAGAAATTTATTACTCCGGGTGATGTTGAAAAATTTACAGCAAAGCTTGTGGAGGAAGCCGTAAAGCTCGGATTTACCAGGCTTTCTTATGAACCGCTCTTTTCTTTACGCTGGAATACAGATACCCAGATTATGGGAGACCCGAATGCCCCGTATGAGGCAACCGTGTGCGTACCTATCGAGCCAAACATTACAGTGGACAAAGATTTGCCGAAAAACAGAATCGGGCATATCGAAAGTATCCGCGGTGGCAGAGCATTTTCACTTCTTTATCACGGCGGATATGAGGCACCTGATTATTATAATCCCGTATTTGCAAGATTCTGGGAAGAAATCAGGGATAGAAAGCTGCAGGTAATCGAGCCAGTAAGAGGCATCGGGATTGTGTGCTCCAACGTCGGGTTGGATATCAATCCGAGTGATTATGTGTTTCGGTTCGCAGCTCTTATTGATGAGTCTTAGATTACAATCAATACCGCATCTCACCATTCCAGCGGTTCACTTTAGTGACCGCCCAGAATT
>DNAD01000072.1 GCA_003484785.1 Lachnospiraceae bacterium | reverse complement strand
GAAAATTTTAAAATATCGTATGATATTTATGACAAATCGCTTGTTTTATTACAGTTTTTACCCGCGGCGGCAATAATCTCAACCTCCACGTTATAGGAACCCTTTGCAAGCTTTACGCTGCCATTCCCATTGTATCGGCATTCAGATCTGCTCCGATCTCTGCCTGAGTAATATAAACCCCCGGTGTATCTTCTCCGGACAGTATCGCCTCTGCAGTATAGGCGGCCCTTACTCTTCCCCGTTATAAAACTCCGTTTTTGTCCTGTTCTCCTGTATCATCACCGTGCTCTGGTTAAATTCCTTCCGGAGCACCTCTGCGGTCTCATGCACTGTTTCACTATCGGTATCGCTTAAGTAGATAACAAGGGAATACTCCTGAAAAACAGTTCCGTCATCACTCTTCCAGCCCCCGTTTGCTTCCTGAATGGTATATCCCCCCAGGCGTTCAATAAGGATCTCCTCTGCCTTTTCCTTTGCCTCCTCGGGCGTAAATACCGGCTCATTGGTATCCTTGTCATTTGTTCCCAAAAACAGGACATACTGTATATCCTCGTTTTCCGCATTAAGCGCATCCCGCTCGGAGAGAGCGGCCTCGATCCTTTCATCGATCCTTGCGTCGACTGCCGCACCGATCTGCTTAAGCTCCGCCTCGCTGCAGCCTGTCAGACAGAAGGCCATTGCCGCCGAAAGCGCTATACCTGTTACCACATTTTTAAATCCCTTCATTTATTTCTCCTTTCGAAACTCATGTAATACAGAAATCTGCCGTTTGCTATGATTATCTCTTTATCCTCTTCTTTCCCGGAACTATCGCCCTCTGGGGACATACCAGTGTGCACAGATGACAGCCCACACATTTCTGTCCGTTTAATACAGGACGTCTGTTCTCATCCATGGTGATAGCCTGATGCCCTCCGTCCATGCAGGAACGGGCGCATCTTCCGCAGCCGATGCAGAGCTCCCTTTTAAAACGTGGAAAGAGCACCGTGTCGCGTTCCAGATCATCCGTCGTTGCGTCCAGCGTATCCAGTCCCAGACCAATGACCTCCTTAATACTCTTAAATCCCTTCTCGGTAAGATAGAGGTTAAGGCCCGACTTCAGGTCATCTATGATCCTGTAGCCGTACTGCATGACCGCCGTCGTTACCTGAACAGAGCCGGCTCCCAGCATAATAAACTCCAGAGCGTCCTGCCAGGTCTCGATCCCGCCCATTCCGGTAATATGCATCCCTGCAAGGGCCGGATTCTGTCCAAGCTCTGCGATGAACCGAAGGGCTATGGGCTTAACGGCATTGCCGCTGTAACCGCCGACTGCGCTCTTGCCGTGCACTGCGGGAGCTGTCAGATAGGTATGGATATCAACGCCCGTAACGGATTTGATCGTGTTTATGGCGGCGATCCCGTCTGCGCCGCCCCGTTTTGCGGCCTCCGCGGCAGGGCTCATAACCGCCACATTCGGAGTAAGCTTTGCGATCACAGGAATCCCGCAGGCCCTTTTTGCGGCCGCTGTAAAGCGCTCCACAAGCTCGGGCACCTGGCCTATATCACTTCCCAGCCCCCCCTCAGCCATGTTCGGGCAGGAAAAATTGAGCTCAACGGCATCAGCGCCGTTTTCTTCGCATGATCTCGCCAGCTCACCCCACTCTTCCTCATTCTGCCCCATTATGGAGGCAAGTATTAATTTGGAGGGATATTTCGCCCTCAGCCTCCTGAATATCTCCATATTCTCCGCAACGCTGTGGTCGGAAAGCTGCTCAATATTCTTAAACCCCATGATATTTCCTGCGCTTCCGGATACAGCGGAATACCTCGGGGATGCCTCGTGAATGTCCAGGGTGCAAACGGTCTTAAAGCATACGCCTGCCCATCCTGCCTCAAAGGCGCGGGCGCACATATCATAGGTGCTTGCAACAACCGAAGATGACAGCAGGAAGGGATTCTCAAGCGGTATACCGCACAGATCGGCCTTAAGCCTTTCCTCATCCTTCGGTTCGGGGGTCTCGCATTCGGGCCTTACCTCATAGTAGAGTCTGTTAATCAGATCCTTTATCGGAACCTCCCCCGCCCTTACGCAGGCGCGCTTGCAGGGCGCGGAACAGGTAAGGCAGGGATTCTGCGAGGGGAGCCTTAACGCCGCCGACTGTTCATTCTTAAACCATATGCTCCGAAGAAGCTCTGCAGGCTTAAGCTTTTCGCATACTCTGTCGCACTGCGGATCATTACAGAGCACACAGCGTATCATATCCGATCTGGTAATAGTTTGTTCCGCTTTGATCATATTCTTTCCTCCGGGTTAGACCTGGCCTGTCTACAGCATCGGGGCGAGAACCCTTAAGAAGCTGTCGACCAGCATGTAAAGCTTTCCATTGTTGATATCCGCAGAAGTTATCTCACGGCACTGTCCCTGCGTCGTCAGATAGTCTTCCTTCAGTGACTGTATTATATCCGATCTGTAAAAGAGAGAATTACATTCAAAGTGCAGGAACAGACTGCGGTAATCCAGGTTCACGGTTCCTATCCCCGCCACCTTGTCATCGGCGATAACAGCCTTTGCATGTACAAAGCCCGGCGTATATTCATAGATCTTAACCCCGGCCTTTAAAAGATCCCTGTAGTAGCTTCTTGACAGTCTGAATATCATTTTTTTATCGGGGATACCGGGCATTATGATCCTTACATCCACTCCTCTCTCTGCCGCCCTGATAAAGGCATCAAAGAGCGCGTCTCCCAGTATCAGATATGGGGTATAGAACCAGACAAAATCGGTAGCCAGAGACAGTATCTCCGTATACAACACATTGCTGGTATGCTCATCCCTCATGGG
>DNAD01000207.1 GCA_003484785.1 Lachnospiraceae bacterium | reverse complement strand
GGAGTTTCGGTCTTTGCGTAGCGCTCCTCGATAGCCCTTATCTCATCCTTGGTCATATCCACGGCGCTGAATACAAAATCCACATCCCCGGCTACCTTATCTACGTCCTGAACATCCATTACGGTAAGGTCCTTAACCGCCGCGGGGATATCGGTGGTCATCTTCCACCTTCCCTCAACAGCCTCTGCATAGCTCTTTCCGCTGCTTCTTTTTGACGCGGCAACAGTTACCACCTCAAACCAGGGGTGATCTTCAAGCAGCGATATGAACCGCTGTCCGACCATGCCGGTTCCGCCGAGAATTCCTACCTTAAGCTTTTCACTCATCTTTTTTCCTCCTCTTATTCACAGGGAATGGTTACTGTTCACAGCTTTTTGGGCTGCGGCAATAACTTATTCTCCGATTAAACCATTATTATCAGATCTGAAACTGCTCCTCAAGATAACTGCGGTTCTGCCTTATAGCCTCCTGCATGGCCGCCCTTCCCGGTGCGCCCTGTGTGAGCCTTTTTTCCACGCAGGTCTCAAGGCTTATCGCCTCATATATATCCTCGTCAAAGAGCTCTGAAATGCTCTTAAGCTCCTGAAGAGACAGCTCGTCGATGGATTTTTTCCTGTCTATGCAGAAAAGCACCAGCCTTCCGATGATCTCATGGGCATCCCTGAAGGAGACTCCCTTATTTACCAGATAATCGGCGGCATCGGTGGCATTTGTAAAGCCTCTTGCAGCGCTTTTTTTCATTACTTCCTTATTAAATGTGACAGTGCAGAGCATCCGGTTAAAGAGCCTTAAGCATCCTGTCACCGTGTCCATCGCGTCAAAGGACAGCTCCTTATCCTCCTGCATATCCTTGTTATAGGCAAGAGGCAGTCCCTTCATCGTGACCAGCAGTGAAACAAGAGCGCCATACACCCTGCCGCATTTTCCTCTGATGAGCTCGGCGATATCGGGATTCTTTTTCTGGGGCATGATGCTGCTTCCGGTGGAATAGGCATCGTCAAGCTCGATAAAGCCGTATTCATTGCTGTTCCAGATAATGAGCTCCTCGCAGAAGCGGGACAGGTGCATCATTATCATCGATGCGTCGGAGAGATATTCTATCAGATAATCCCTGTCGGAGACCGAATCCATGCTGTTCAGGGTCGGCTCCTTGAAGTCAAGAAGCTTCGCGGTATATTCCCGGTCGAGGGGATAGGTGGTGCCCGCCAGGGCTCCTGCTCCGAGGGGACAGTAATTCATTCTCTCAAGGCAGTCCCTGAGCCTTTCGTGGTCTCTCTTAAACATCTCGAAATAGGCCCCGAGATGATGGGCCAGGGTAACGGGCTGGGCTTTCTGAAGATGCGTAAAGCCCGGCATGAAGGTATCAAGATGCTCCTCTTCAAGCTTTAACAGAGAATTGAGAAGATCTCTGACAAGCAGGTCGGTTTCTCCTATAATATCTCTTGTATACATTCTCATATCCAGAGCTACCTGGTCGTTCCTGCTCCTTCCGGTATGGAGCTTTTTGCCGGCATCTCCTATTCTTTCTATGAGCTCAGCCTCCACCAGACTGTGAATATCCTCGTATTTTTCGGAGGCGACGAGTCTCCCCTCCTCAATATCGGCAAGTATCGAGCGAAGCCCCTTTATGATCTCATCACGTTCCTCTTCAGTGATGATGCCCTGCTTCGCAAGCATTCCGGCATGGGCTATGCTCCCGGTGATATCCTGTCTGTAAAGCCTGATGTCAAACATGACAGAGGCATTGAATTCGTTAACAAGAGTGTCGGTTTCCTTGGTAAACCGCCCTCCCCATAAAGTTGCCATAGAGCACTCCTCTATTTTGTGTTATTTTCATGATGTCGGGGTCAAATGCACTTCGTGCCATTATCTTCCCCCTTGCAAATCACGCCTATTCTAACATATATCGAAAAATAAATAAAGTGTTACCATTAACGGGGCACGAAAGAACAGTGTTTGACATAATGGGAGAAACTGATATAGTAGAATATACAGCATGGACAACCGTATTCAGTGAGGATGATTTTATGCTAAAAAGATTTAAAAGCTCAATCGGAAGGAAAATGTACCTGTTCATAGGTATCACGGTCTTTTTTGTGGCGATGGCGGTGGCTCTGGTGGGATACTTCATGAACGCTGATCAGATTGATTCCTATTTTAAAAGCCTTACCATAACATCGGCAAGGAATTTCGCTTCCTTTGTTGATCCGCAGTTTTTAAAGAAGCTGCGTGAGACCGCGGAATCAGAGGAGTATCAGGCCCTGAGAGACAAGGCAGAGGAAAATGATGATGAAGCCCTGATAGAGGAATATCTTAAGAAGGAAGGGCTTTGGGAGGACTATAGCAGGAACAGGGAGATACTTGTACGTTATCTCAGGACAATGACGGATCTCAAATATCTGTATATCGTAGTCTGGGGCGATAAAAACGCTCAAACGGACATGTTTCTTTTGGACGATGATGATAATCCGCTGTATGAGACCGGCTACTATGATGAAAGAGAGGAAGAGCTTCTGGGCATTGAGGCTGCCGGGGAGGTGGAACCCATGATATCCCACGGGGATTGGGGCTGGCTCTGTTCCGGGTATGCCCCCGTTTACGACACTGACGGCTCCATAATATGTCATGTCGGATGTGATGTGGGAATGGATGACATCATGGCGGAGCGCAGGCAGATGCTTTTCTGGATGCTTTTAGGAGCCATGGGACTTACGGCAGTGGTGATCTTTATCGCCATACAGATAATAAACCGGATGATCGTAAGACCTTTGAACGACATCACAGCTGAAATGAAGATGTTTTCCCCGGCAGAGAATAAAAACTATAAGGAATCCGGTGTTATGACCTATACTATCCACAGCGGGGATGAGATCGAGGCCATCACGGATGGGATCCGGTCCATGCAGACCAATGTGGTGGACTATATCAACCAGATCAAGCGGATCAGTAAGGCTGCTTATAAGGATCCTCTGACTCAGGTCGGCAGCAAGGCAGCATATTCCGAACGGATAAAAGAGATGGACCGGGATCTGAGAGATTCCGGCATTGAGTTTGCCGTTGTAATGGTGGATGTCAATAATCTGAAGTATGTAAATGATACCTATGGACACTCCTTCGGGGACAGATACTTAAAAGGAACCTGTAAGGTCATCTGCGATATCTATAAGCATTCCTCCATATACCGGATCGGCGGTGATGAGTTTGTAGTCCTTCTTATGGGGAATGATTTTGAGGAAAGAAACGAAAGACTTATGCAGCTGCGGGAAAGCTTCAGGGAAAACGACAAGAATACCAAAGCCCAGCCCTGGGAACGCTATTCCGCGGCCTCCGGCATGGCTGAATATGCCTCCGACGACAATTCTGTGGAGCTGGTATTCAAACGGGCCGATAAGGCGATGTATGAGGATAAACTGAGGTACAAAAGCGGGAATTGAATTGATCATAAAATACCGGACTGAAGTCAGTCCGGTATTTTTTATTATGCGCAGGCCCGCGTAAGGAAGATTTCCGGGGTGAGCCGGACGCGGGCCGCGCGGCGAGCAGGGCGTGATTTATCTTCCCGACTCGATCTTTATCGTCCAGGTCTTATCAAGATATGTATATTTCAGCTTCACGCTTCCCGGGATTTTCCTGTTCATTATTAAAACATTGTCCACAAGGCCGGCATTTCCGTTTTTCTGAGATACGATGCTTAAGGTCCCGCCGTCCAGCTGTGTGCCGAAAAGCTCCCCGATCCCAAGGGCTATGGTATCGGAGGGGTCATCCTTGGCCGCATTGAAAGCTTTTTTTACAGAGGACTGTGCGGGCCGTGGCTTTTCTACCGTAAAATATACGTTGAAGGTTTTTCCGTCACTCATTTTATAGGTGACCTGTCCCGACTTTTTCAGGGTTATCGTGGCAAGCCCGTTTGTCTTGTCGATCTTTTTTGATGCAACCGATTTATCGCAGACAACGCTCTCCACAGTACTTCTTGTGGTGATCCTGCTCCCCTTCACCGCCGTTACAAAGAGCGTTTCGCCGATGAAGTCGTCAGCCTCCGAAAAGCTGATATAGAGATCCTGTGTTGAGTTTAAAAAGGTTTCAAGCGGCAGGGTATCCCTTGAGGAAGCATAGGTCTGTCCCTCCGCCGCGGGGACTTTTCCGTAACGCGGATCAGGAAGGGTGATCTTCCCCTGAAGGTTCTTTTCCACAAAATCGAAGTTCAGTCCGGATATGGGCAGAACGGCAGCCGTAATGTTTTCAAGCCAGGTGGTTCCTGCTCTTCTGCGAACTGTAAGAGGGTTCAGTATGATCGAATACATGCTGCGGACATCAAGCTCTCCCGTACTGTCGGAAAGAGATCCGGAGTCGGAAATAACAAATGCCATATCCTCGCCGGCAGTTCTGTCACAACCGGTATAAAGCATTATATGTCCCGGAAAGAAGAGAATGGTTCCCGCGGGGAGCTTTTTAATTATATCAAGCTTTTCTTCATCGGTCAGTCCGGCAAGCTCTATCCTGCGGCCCGGGATCTTCTGCTGCCAGTTGGTGTTTCTGGGAATATTAAGGCCAAAGCAGCGGTAAACGTTTCTCGAAAAAAGGGAACAGTCCATGGAATCCAGCATTCCGCCCCAGCCGTAGCGGTCGCCGAGATTATTAAAGGCGATCCTTAAAAGCTCAGCCTGTGTCATGTCGGGATAGCCGGTACTCACCTTATTGTGTTGGGATATAAGGGCTACGCGCTTTACATATCTGCCGTTTTGGTCTCTTGTGGGAAGATATACCACATAATTGTTCCACGGGCCTCTCTCACCTACGGAGACGGGATATTTATCCTCGGGAACGCTCTTTAATATGGTAGCAAAGGTGAGCTTCACGCCGGAAAGTTCTGGTATTGAAGGCAGGGGCTCGAGGTCTATCCGGTTCTGTGTGACCACTATGAAGTCATCTCCGCCCGGCTCAGTCTTCCATGCATCAAGCCATTCCTGCTTATCTGTACAGATTGCCAGATCCTCTGCTGCTACCCAGCCCGATACCAGGTCAGAATAACCCCAGTAATAATCCTTACCCTCCACTCTTGCCTTCTGGCCTGTGAGGAAGGGTTCGTTTACGCAAAGAGCCGCCAGCACCTTCTCATCATCCGTATCGGACGCCGAGTAGCCGATATAGGCATCCCCGGGAATAGAACTGATGATGGTTCTCTTTACGGCAACACAATACTCATATTGCCTTTCGCCTCCCGTATATCCGGTGGCATCTACGATTTCTGCCAGCTTGCCGTAATAATCAGCTGCCTTTACCTCTTCTGTGTTAACATACACGATCTCCTTAGGAGCCTCGGCCGTTGCTGCAACAAGCCTTTTTCTGAGCTCGTCGGCGTTATAGGCGGAAGGCATATTGACAAGATCGTGCATATTCGCTTCCGGCACTGCAAGGATATCTTCATTCAGCTTTTGAATCTCCTCTTTCGTGATCAGCAGCCTGTTTATGCCTGTTTTGCAGCCGCTGTTTCTGTAAAACCAGTAATCCGCGCTGCACATCTCCTCGGTTACATCGGTGGCTGTGGGCACACTGTCCTGCTCAGTCAGAAGATCTTTTTCCTGATCCGGCGTCTCCTCTGAAATGAAACTTACCTCATTGAGTTCAGAAGCATAAACCGAATATACGGGAACTGCTCTTTTACCGGCCAAAAGAAGCGCCGCCATAAATAATACTGTAAAATAACCTGTTCTTTTCATTTCCTGTCCCCCCTGTGCCGATTTGC
>DNAD01000245.1 GCA_003484785.1 Lachnospiraceae bacterium | reverse complement strand
TGAACTTAGGAGCCTTGGAAGCCTTTATCTTCATAACGCTGCCAGTCTGGGGATTTCTTCCTTCTCTTGCAGCTCTCTTTGCTACCTCAAAGGTACCAAAGCCAACAAGCTGAACCTTTCCGCCCTTCTTTAATTCCTTAGCTACTACATCAGTAAAAGCCTTAAGAGCCTTTTCTGCATCCTTCTTAGATAATTGAGCTTCCTCAGCCATAGCTGCAACTAACTCTGTTTTGTTCATTACAATAATTCCTCCTAATATATGAATGAGTCTCTGTGCAGGCAAAAAGCACCACACAAGCAAAAAGCACTGTATCCCGTGCTTATAATATATATAAATGTTTTAATACATGATGTCAAGGCAAAATCGTAAGAAAACAGTTGTTTTTGCGGAAAACAGTTGTTAATCTTTCGTTTTTGTTGTAAACTAATTTCAGGTATCAGACTATTCCACGGCAGCTGAAAGAAGCTTTTTTTTACCGTTATACAGAGGCGTGAGAGGACGTGACCGGCAAAGGCTTTCATCTGTCGTGTAAATCACTTACAGTCAGGAAGGAAATCTGTATGTTAGCTACTCTTATACCATTATTTAACGATCAAATGGAGGTCAAGGCTTATTCTCTGTTCTCACAGAAGAAAAATTACCTTCAGAATCCCAGTTTCCTGGGTACAGGCATCAACGACGGAGCCGGGGTCATCACCGGGCTCGAGATCGTAAACAGTGTCGGTATCGACAGCCTGGCTTCCGAAAGCGACATCTTCGTGCCGCTCTCTCCGATCTCGCTCTTTGCCGATATAGAGGATCAGTGCATGGCGCCTCCTCACAGGATTGCCCTTCTTATAGATAACTCGATCAAGCCTCAACCCTTAAATATAGAAAGGATCAAGGCTCTTAAGGATGTCGGGTACCAGTTTGCCATGCGAAAGCTTGACGTTCCCGATTTTGAAGAATATAAAGGAATCCTTTCTCTTATGGATTATCTGATCCTCGACCATAAAAAGATAGTGATATCCAAGGCCAGGATCTTCTTTTCAAAGCTCTATCCCAATATCAAGCTCGTAGCCGGAAACATAGCCTCCCAGGAGATCTTCGATACTCTTAAGAAGGAAGGCGGCTATCAGCTGTATGAAGGTGAGTTTTACCGTACTCCCATCACCAAGGGTGACTCTCAGATCGCTCCCGTTAAGATCAATTACCTGGAGCTTCTTAATGTAATAAATAACAGTGACTTTGAGCTTACAAAGGCTGCGGACGTAATATCCAGAGACGCCGCTCTTACCATTTCCCTTCTGGAGATGGTCAATAAAATAACGGTCAATTCAAAGATATCCAATATCCGTCAGGCGACCGCTCTCCTCGGTCAGAAGGAGCTTAAGAAATGGGTTTCTACCGCGGTCACCAGGCAGCTGTGTGAGGACAAGCCCAGTGAGGTTGCAAGGCTTTCAATGCTGCGGGCAAAGTTTGCCGAGCAGCTTGCGCCCATCTTCTCAATGGCAATGCGGGATCAGGAGCTATTCATGCTCGGCCTGTTCTCCTGTCTTGATATAATCCTTAACAAGCCGATGGCCGAAGCGCTGTCCATCCTTAACGTATCACGCGATATTTCAGATGCCCTGATCAATAAGACCGGTGAGCTGGCCAAAGTATATAATTTCCTGCTGCTTTACGAAAACGCCGACTGGTTCGAGATCGACAGGCTTGTGGTGGTGGATAATCTCCCCTATGACAAGATATACGAGGCATACGTGACTTCACTGAAATGGTACAGGGATCTGTTCTTCTGAAACATATGAATACTAATACTTCTTTGATAATCATCTCCTATAATGACGGTGATCTTTCTTCGGAGCTCGCCAAAAAGGTTAAGGATCATAAGGCCTTCGACCATATAGTGCTTGTAAATAACGGCTCCACCGATAACACCCTTGAGCTTATGCAAAAGGCCAGAGAGACCGCTCCCGATAAGATCACTGTCATTTCGGCGCCAGATAACGGTGGTTATGCAAAAGGCAATAATTTCGGGATCCGCTATGCGCTTAAGCATTTTCATTCCGATTATATCTTCGTGGCAAATCCCGATGCTTACTTTACCGATGAAACTGCTCTTGCCTGCCTTGATGCGATCAAAAAGCACCCGGAATACGGTCTGGTTGCGCCCATCGTCAATCAGGGCTATAACGTCTGGGATCTGCCCGGTTTTTCCGGCCTTATAGAGAGCATGTTCCTGATCATCTACAATCTCCATAAAAAGGCTATCAAAGACAGGCTGGTAAGATCAAAGAAGACCATAAAAAGAGTGGGAGTAGTGGACGGCTCCTTCTTTGTTATGTCCGCAAAAGCCTATAAGCAGGCGGGGGGAATGGATGAAAGGACCTTCCTGTATTGTGAAGAGATGATATTGTCCTACCGTCTCATGCTTCAGGGCTATTACGTAGGTGTCCTGCCGAAGGAGAGATACGACCACCTTCATTCCACTACGATCAAAAAGCTGAATAATAACTCCAAGGCCAAAGCCTTCCGTCATTTTCACAGAAGCTACAGGATCTACAATAAATACTATCTGCATACCGGCCCTCTCCAGAATCTGATCTTTGAAGCTGCTTATTTTCTGGCTCTTCTCGAGAGGGTTATCTATGACCACATCCCTCATTAAGGAAAACTGAGATGAGATTTGTAACCCTCTATCTTCCCACGGAAAATGTTCATCTTATAAAGGATGTGGGAATGATACCCTATAAGCTTCATACAAACTACGGCTATCACAGCTCTATAGCCACGTGGCAGAACGGCTCCTATCCTTATCTTGAAAATGAGGTAAAGGGACTGGAGCTTTTTTTTGTTAAAAAGTCCATATTCGGCCGTATCTATGACGGAATGCACTTCTTAAAATATGAGGCTGCCTCCATTGATATACTGAATATCTATCATCTCAATCTCGCATCCTTTCTTTACGAACGGGTATATCGCAGATTCAACCCCATGGGAAAGATATATCTTAAGCTGGATATGAATGAAAAGGGCTACAGGGATGTTTTCCGTTACGATCCAAAAGGCTTTATCAAAAGAGCCACCATCCGCGGGGCAGATATCGTCTCGGTGGAAAACACCGCCATGCATGAAGGGCTTTCGAAGCGCTTCAAGGACAGGATCGTCTTCATCCCTAACGGCTGTTTTGTTGAAAATACATCCGAAAAACCGGATGAAGCCTCTGACGGGAAGGAGGGCGGGAGCATAACTCCTCCGCAGAAATATCCCGTTGTCCTCACGGTGGGAAACCTGGGCACAGTTGAAAAAGCAACGGATGTCCTGCTTAAGGCCTTTGCCGCAAGCGCTCTAAAGCATGATCTGTCCCTCAAACTGATCGGTCCTGTTGCTCCCTCCTTCGAGCCTGAGATCAGGAAATTTTATGAGGAGTATCCCGAGCTTGAAAAAAGAGTCACCTTTACCGGTCCCATCACCGACAGAGAAGAGCTGAGGGCTCATTATCAGGGCGCCCGTTTCTTTGTGCTTCCTTCCCGCAGCGAATCATTCGGCATAGTCCTGCTCGAAGCGGCCTCTGAGGGCTGCTACATCATTGCCTCCGAAGCCTGCTGCGCCGCCATGGACATCACCAAAAACGGAAAATACGGTACCATTGTAAAAACCGATGACGCAGAGGCTCTCTCCGAAGCCTTTTGCCGTCTCTATAACACTCCGGCGGACAGCGACCAGCTCAGAGCCGAGGAGATAAGGTACATAAGGCGTTATTTCAGCTGGGACAGCATTACAAAAAAACTGCATTCCTCTCTTCAGAACGCATTCGAATCCGGCAAGGATAAACTGAATCCCTTAAGGAATATACGCTGACCCTTCACTTGCAGGAAATCCCCATATTTGATATACTATGGTATTGTTTGTGAACGGATCGCGCAACTGTTTTGCGACCACGGGCCGAAATCTATGGCCTGAGATGGGAGGATTATGGCTAAGGTACTGGTACTTGGGGCTAACGGCATGGCCGGGCACGTTGTTTATCTTACTCTTAAGGAAAAGGGGCACGATGTGACCGGGGCCACAAGAAAGGAAGGCGTTCCGGGAAGTGATATCCTCTGTGACGTTACTGATCAGGAAGCCGTAAGGAGCATGATCTCGGAAGGCGGCTACGACCATATCATCAACTGCGCGGGTACTCTTAACCGAAACGTCGAGGCCGATATGTACCATGGTATTTATATCAACAGCGTTCTGCCCCATTATCTTGCCCTTCTTATAGAGAATTCATCCACAAAGCTCATACACATAAGCACAGACTGTGTCTTCAGGGGCAATCAGAACGGGTTTTATACCGAAAACTCCGAGAAGAACGCGATCTCGATCTACGGTATCAGCAAGTCTCTCGGCGAGGTTACGGGAGACAACCTCTTTACTCTTCGTACCTCCCTCGTGGGGCCGGAGATAAGGGAAGGCGGAATAGGGCTTTTCAACTGGTTTATGAAAAACAACGTGGTGGACGGCTTTGCCAAGGTGTACTGGACGGGAGTCACCACCATCCAGCTTGCAAAGACCATAGCTGCCCTGGTAGACGAAAAGGATCAGAAGGGCGGTCTCTATCACATCGTAAATAACGAAAAGATCAGTAAGTATGAGCTGCTCAGGCTGTTCAACAAAAGGTTTCGAAACGGAAGCGTAAAGATCTATTCCAGCGATACGATAGAAAGCGACAAGTCCCTGTATAATACGAGGTCCTTAAGCTGGATAGATATTCCGGGCTATGAGCAGATGCTGGATGATATGTACGAATGGATGACAGCGCACAGGGAATTGTATACAAAGTACTTTGAATAAGCGCTTGCGAACTAAAGTTCGCACCTAAGCG
>DNAD01000296.1:2118-6459 GCA_003484785.1 Lachnospiraceae bacterium | reverse complement strand
CGGTAAACGCCAGAACATAAAGCGTTCTGTCGTTTACTGATTTTATTTCTTCGGGTATACCCGCCCCCTCAGCTTTACTTCAAAATCATCCTCAGGCATGGGCTTGTCGAACAAAAAGCCCTGAACCAGGTTGACATCGATCCCTTTGAGGAATTCCACCTGATCCCATCTCTCCACGCCCTCCGTGATCACCTTCATGTTTAGATCCCTCGCCATCCTGGCGATATTCGCCAGCACCACACCGTCTCTCTCGGTATGGGTCTGTGCATCTATAAATGATTTGTCTATCTTAAGAACATCCGCAGGGAAATCCCGCAGCAGATTAAGTGAGGAATAGCCCGTTCCGAAATCATCGATCGCCATCATGATCTCCGCCTCGTGCATATCCTTTATGAACCTGCTTAACAGTCCGTTTTCCTCCTCATTTGTAGTTTCTGTCACCTCGATCTCTATATATTCCCGCGGAACCTCATTTTCCTTAATTATATCCTCGATATGCTTTGAGAAATTCCTGTCCGAAAGATTTTTCCTTGAGAAATTCGTGGATATCCTGACAGGATGGATGCCCTCATCTATCCATCTTCTGATATCCCTGCAGACGGTTTCGAATATAAAGAAATCGAGCCGGCAGATACTGCCGTCGGTTTCAAGAACAGGAACAAAATCGTTGGGGCTAATCAGCTCTCCGTTATGAAGCCACCTTACCAGAGCCTCGGCTCCTACGATCTCATTCGTATTCGTATCCACCTTGGGCTGGTAGTATGCCTTAAACTCTCCGTTCTCCAGGGCATGAGGGAATTCGTCTATGATCTGCTTCTGCAGCAGTATCAAGTTGCTCATCTCTTCAGTCGCAAAGACATAGGGATCTCTCCTGCTGCTCCTTGCGGCATTGAGGGCAGTGGAACACATACCCATTATCATGGCACTGTCCTGATGCGTCTCATCGATGTCAAGACATCCCGCTATGGACTGCAGGATAACAAAGGACTCCTTTCCTCCGTGCTTTGCCGGCACCTCCACGCCTTCTATGAGCTTAAGGAACTCTTCCGTCCTCTCCTTTAAGATAAGGGCGATGAAATTGTCCCCGGACAGTCTTCCTATACATTCCTCCTTCTTTGCAAACTCGGTCAGCTTCCTGGCGTAGCGCACAATGATCTGATCCGTTTCCTTCTTTCCGAAGCGTTTGTTAAGAAGTCCCACATTCTTAAGATTGAAATAGAAGGCATTATAGTCCGTAAGCTTCCCCTGCGCCTTTAACTGCCCTATGAAGACATTGACGCCCTCCATGTTGGGCAGTCCGGTCTTTACCTCTGTAAGCGCGGCCTTCTCCTCCACAAGATCCTTAAGATAGTGTATGCAATTATCCCTGTGATTAAAGCCGTTATGGATCGCTATGGCCATATCCCTGCAGGTATTGTAACCGCAGCAGGAACAGTTGATATGCCTGGAGGCCTCATCAAGCTTCTTCATCTCGATGAATATGGCATCCAGCTCTTCCGCGTCAGGTATCTCCATGGTGCAGCTTCCGGAAAGGTCTGTATAATTACGGATATAATCCGAAAGCTTAAGGTTCTCAAACTGTCTGTTGAGCCTCTCAAGCCTTTCTTTTGGGGAAAGGTCTCTCGACCAGGCGCTGTCACTTCCGGATTTCTTTACTCTTTCCTGAATATCCAGGATGTTATAAAGCGCGTCATCGGTCTTTGATAAGTACGGATCGGTTCCGGTGCCGCAGATGCATCCGTTCTCACAGTTGAGCAGATCCAGAAACAAAAAAGGAGTCTTTGCATCTTTTATCCGGTCACTGTTTTTCTTAAGGAACTCATACATCCTCTTTTCACCCTCCATCTGGCGGATGAAGACATCGTTTCCCAGAAGCCAGAACACATTTTCCTTAAGGCCTCCGGGCATCGGATATACGGATCCCAGTCCGTATTCTATCTCGTCCACGCAGGGCTCTGCATCGATATCTGCGCCGATCCCGCAGGAATCGCGCGCTTCCTCCAGATATTCAATAAGGTGGTCAAAGGTAACGTTATAGTTTACATAATTCTTGTTGTTCGGATCGTCTATTTCAAGCTTCTTTGCGATACAGGGGCTTATAAAGGCGAATCTGTCCTTTATTCCCAACTCGTTTCGTGCGTATATCGCGGCACACATAAGAGGGCTCTGAACCGGAAACAGTCTGGGCAGAAGCTCGGGGAGGTATCTTTCTATATATCCCACAACAGCGGGACAGGGCTGGGATATCCCGCCCTTAAAATCGTTCTCCTGTATATATTTTATATATCCCCAGGTGGTAATATCGGCTCCGAAGGAAACATTGATCATTCTCTTTACGCCCAGCTTTTTCAGCCTGCCAAGGATAAGGGCATACTTATCCGGATAATTTGCCATAAATGCCGGCGCGATAAGAAGTGATATGTTCTCTCCGTTTTTCAGATCCTCAAAGAACCGGGCGGTATCATCGCGGTAATCCCTGGCATGATGCTCACAGGTGTCAAAGCAGGCTCCGCAGGCAACACATTTGCTCCCGTCCACCACGATCCTCGATCTTCCCTTCTCATCCGGCGGTGTGGATATGCACGCACCCATGCAGCTGCAGGCGCGGATGCATTTATTGCAGCCTATGCAGTTATCATTTGTATAGATCAGACCCTCAACAATGTTTCCGCTTATCATCATCGATTTTCTCCGTTTGATCCGGGCAGCCGCCTCTTCATCATTTATTACCAGCCGGTCGATCCAGTTCTCTTTTACAGACAAGTCGCAGTACTCCTGTTTTTAACTATTGAGATACGCAGATTAAAGTGTCTCCGAGCGCGAAATCCGCGGGCACGAAGTGCCCTTCACTGACGGATTTCTGCGCATCCTGCAGCAGGCAGCTAAGAAAAAAATAGAATTAATCAGTTATTCCTTAGCAAGAGCTAAAGCAAAGCATCACGCCGCAGGCTCAGAATACTTCCAATAGCCCCAGTCCTCCCAATCATCCCAATCATCCCAATCGTCCCAGTCATCCCAATCGCTCCCGCCGATCACGGGATGCTCGCAGCCGGGATAATCACTTGTGGAAAGCGCAGGGTATTCACCATAAATAACATCAACGAAACACTCGATCACGGGAATATGATCATACTGGCTTGTCACCAGGAAATATTCCTTACTTGATCTGGTCCCCTTTTTCTTTCCGTCCGGGTCATTCCAGGTGGAATCAAGCATATACCATTCCCCGTCAAACTCTGCATAGTTCCATGCGTGTCCTCCCAAATCCCAGGATTCTCCGGCATTTCCGATGACAAAGAAGTTATCGATCCCCGCGGCATCCAAAAGCCTTGACATGGCTCTTGCGTAGCTTTCGCATACACCATAGCCCTTGAGGAGACAGCCATAGCTGGAATGGCAGTAGTAGAAGGCAGCAGTCTTCCCCATTTTTTTTGTCTTAGTTCCTGCCATATTGTAATAATTGTTTTCGCAGATCCAGTTATCAAAGAAATCAACTATACCGAGCTGTATATTGTCAGGATAATTCTGTCTTGCATAGCTTTCGGCCTGCTTCACCAGACTGTTTATCTTTTTTTGGGCCTTCTTTTCAAGAGACTTACTGTAATACCTGGACTTCGGTGCACATAATCCGCTGTATTCATAATCAGAGTCATCATAATAAATTGAGGAAAAGGGATCTGGCCCCCAGTCAACCCATTCAAACAACTCCGGGCAGGCAACGTAGGCAACGCCAAAGGCTCCAAAGATCTCATGCTCATCTTCGGTGGCGGTGCCGGTATTAAACTTCTTCTTCTGAGCCTTTGCTGCCTCAAGGCTCGCATCAAAATATACCTGCATACGGGAATCCAGCTGATCCCTGAAAAAAGACACCCGGTCAAAGCTCTGATCGGAAGGAAGGCTTTCCTCCTCAGAAACGGCTTTATCAGATTCCATGTCCATGGTCTCCGAAGCCATCGAGAGGATTTTCTTCATCGGAAGGTAATACCTCAGCTCGGGCCTTGCTTCCTCGTTGGTCACTATCTCTATTTTGCTGTAGTCCGTTCCGTTTCCCGCGATCTTCTCTGCCTTGTCACATAGCTTTTCATAAGCAGACTTCTGTACGGCAGAATAGGCCGATACCTCTTTTATTGTCAGGTAGTCGACCCCTTCTATCTGTCTGCCGTCGGAGCCGACCACGAGAGCTTCGTCCGACAGCAAAGCTGCGCCGTTTAAATCCTTTATCGTAACAGAAGCCCTGTCTGTATCCAGGGGCTGCGCGGCCATGGCAACCCGGGCAAACGGTATGGTAAAGAGCATTACAGCGACCAAAATGAACATTTTCTTAATACTCTTCATGAATTA
>DNAD01000296.1:0-2015 GCA_003484785.1 Lachnospiraceae bacterium | reverse complement strand
CAGGCAATTTACAACAAAGACTTGGGCATTTACGCTTAAGTTTTTTGAGATATTAAGCACTCACAAAAGCCCCGGAACCTCTTCTGTGCAGCGCTTCAGTATACCGTTCATATGCGCCATGGCAATGCCGTAATTTGTAAAGGCAACCCCGGCGGTCTGTGCGGATAGCATCCGCCCGCGCATCTCCTTTTCGCTGAGCATGCATCCGCCGCAGTGAATGACCAGCTCGTATTCCCCTAAGTCCTCCGAAAAGCTGTGTCCCGAAGTGAAGGAAAGCTTAAACTCCTTACCGGTATACCTGTAAAGGAGCTTCGGCAGCTTTACCGTTCCTATGTCCCCGCACTGTCTGTGGTGTGTGCAGCCCTCGCTTATGAGTATCTTCGCCCCTGCCTCAAGGGAGTCTATCTTTTCCGCACTCCTTACTGCCTCATTAAGAAAGCCCTTGTACCTGGCCATCAGGATCGAAAAGGAGGTAAGGGGGATATTGTCCGGAACAATCTGTGCCACCCCGGCAAAAGCCTGTGAATCGGTGATCACAAGGGATGGCTCCTTCTTCATGGAGGAAAGGGTATCTCCAAGCTCTTTTACCCCGCAGACCAGAGATACTCCTCCGGCGTCAAGTATATCCCTGATCGCCATCTGCTGGGGGAGAATAAGGCGTCCCTTAGGCGCCGACTCATCGATCGGGATCACAAGAACCACCTTATCCCCGGGCTTTATCAGATCGGCCACGAACCTATGTTTCTTATCTTCTCCCGGATCAAGAGAAGCGATGGCCTCCTTAAGTCTGTCGATTCCTTCCCCCGTCAGAGCGCTTACCCTTACCGTAATATAAGGCAGATCGGGATCAGCCGCATTATCTGTGCCGTTTATATCACACTTATTGAGAGCAATGACACAGGGTATTCCCTTCTCTCCTGTTCTTTCAAGAAGTCGTCTCTCCGATTCCTCAAGAATCCTGTTTTCAGTGACAAGCACCGCTATATCACAGCTCTTTAAAACCTCTTCGGTCCTTTGGGTCCGAAGCCTTCCCAGCTCTCCCTCGTCATCAAAGCCCGGTGTGTCTGTTATGGTTACAGGCCCGAGAGGAAGCAGCTCCATGCTCTTTTTTACCGGATCCGTGGTGGTTCCCTTTATATTGCTGACCAGCGACATCTGCTGTGAGGTTATGCGGTTTACCAGGCTGCTCTTTCCGGCGTTTCTGAGGCCGAAAAAGCCTATCTGCACCCTTTCGGCCATGGGCGTTTCATTTAAGCTCATCTCAGTCCCTCTTAAAAATAAAAATCCCTTTCTCCGTCTGCGATCTTTCCAAGTCTTTCCCTTACCGTATTTCTGACAGACTCTTTGGGTATATTGGCGATCTCACGCTCTATCATGACCTCGCCTGTCCTTCTCGTATCCTCTGACGCATAGTCGATGAGAAACTCCTTTAAGGTCATAAGGGCATTGGGGTGGCAGCAGTTCTGGATCTGCCCCGACTTGCACAGTGACATGAAGCGGTCCCCGGTCCGGCCCTCACGATAGCAGGCAGTGCAGAAGGAAGGGATATACCCCGTCTTCATCAGCCAGTTGACCACCTCATCGAGGGTTCTCTCATCCGATACCTCAAACTGCTCGGTATCATGGGGACGCTCCTTCTCGGCATAGCCCCCCACGGAGGTTCTGGAGCCGCCGCTTATCTGGCTGACCCCTAACCTTATTATCTTTTCCCTGACCTCTGCGCTTTCCCTTGTGGATATGATCATGCCGGTATAGGGCACGGCTATTCGTATGCAGGCGGCGATCTTACAGAACATCTCGTCGCTCAGCGAGTTGTCGAAGGCATTCGGATCGATATCATCCGCGGGCTTTACCCTGGGAACGCTTATGGTATGAGGGCCGACTCCGTGCACCGCCTCAAGGTGCTCGGCATGCATTAAAAGCCCTGCGAATTCATAGGCATAATTGTCAAGCCCGAAAAGCACCCCGATGCCCACATCGTCTATTCCCCCCTCCATTGCCCGGTCCATGGCCTC
>DNAD01000375.1 GCA_003484785.1 Lachnospiraceae bacterium | reverse complement strand
CAGCAGGAGGGACCCTCCGGGACCATGTTCAGCTACAGCACAAAGCTTACAAACAACAGTGGGGAGAATCAGACTTATTCGCTGTCTGCAGAAGGTGCGCCCGAGGGCTGGAATGTGACATTTACGCCGTCCGATGCCGGCAACGCCACTTCATCGGTGCCGGTTGATGCAGGCGCAACTTCTTCGATAACTGTGGCGGTCACGCCCTCCCAGAATGTAACAGCCGGCGAATATCCGCTCACGCTTACGGCGAACTGTGCAGGGGAGAATCTGGAGCTTCCGGTCATTGTAAAGATCACAGGCAGTTACGGCCTGGCTGCGGCGACGCCTACAGGCAACCTTTCCGTCAAAGCTTTTGCGGGGGAGACACAGGACGCCATTCTTTCTATCCAGAACACAGGAAATATCGACCTTACCAATGTGAGCCTTAAGGCACAGGCTTCCACGGACTGGAAGGTTACGTTTGACCAGGATGAGATAAGCGATATACCGGCAGGAGAGAGCAAAGAAGTGACTGCACATATCACGCCCGCAAAGGATGCGATCTTAGGGGATTATGCAGTCATTGTCACGGCATCAAATGATGTGGCATCTTCCAATTGCGACCTTAGGGTATCTGTACAGAACCATACGGGCTGGGGCGTTGTGGCCATAGTTATCATTGTGGCTTTGGTTTTCGGTTTGGGATACGTTATTCGAAAATTTGGCAGGAGATGATTTAATACTATGACGGATACAATTATCATCCGTACTGAAGATCTGACAAAAGCCTATGGCACGAAAACTGCGGTAGATCATCTTTGCTTGGGGATCAGGCGGGGAGAGATTTTCGGGCTGCTCGGACCGAACGGTGCGGGAAAAACAACAACTATACTGATGCTTTTGGGGCTGACCGAGCCGACTCTTGGAAAGGCCTTCATAGATGGGTATGACTGTACAAGAGAGTCTATGCAGGTTAAAAGGATCACAGGATATATGCCGGACAATGTCGGTTTCTACGGAGACTTAACGGGCAGGGAGAACCTTCGCTTCACGGCGAGGCTTAATGGGATTCCTGAAGAGGAGATAGATCCTCTTATAGACGGTCTGCTCGAAAAGGTCGGCATGACGCAGGCGGCAGACCGGAAGACGGAAACTTATTCAAAAGGCATGCGCCAGAGACTTGGCATCGCGGATGTCCTGATAAAGGATCCCGAGGTCATCATTATGGATGAGCCTACAGCCGGCCTTGACCCTGAAGGAATGAGGGAATTTCTGGAGCTTATTAAGCAACTGAGCGTAAAGGACGGAAAGACGATCCTCGTGTCCAGCCACCAGCTCTACCAGATCCAGCAGGTATGCGACAGAGTCGGGATCTTTGTGGATGGAAACCTTATAGCCTGCGGAGGGATCAACGAGCTGGGTTCCCAGATAGCTGCGGAGGGACATTATACCCTGGAGGTCGAGACTGAGCCTTGTGACAGCAGATTCCTTGGATATCTGGAAGAACTGGACGGCATAAATAATATTACAAAGAAGGGGAATACATTTGTGATCAGTTCCTCGAGGGATCTGCGGCGGGATATCACAAAGTTCCTTGGCACGAATGAATACAAGCTTCTGAACATGCACCAGAAGGGCGGGGATCTGGACGAGATATATCGTGTCTATTTTGAAGAAGCTGAGAAAGAAGGAGATGATCAGGATGCTAAAAGCGGCAGCAGGAAGCGCCTCTTTGGCCGTTAATGAGGGCAAGCGCGGGAATATAGGCTCTCACAGCCTTTCCGCTCTCTATCGGAAGGAAATGGCTGATCATGTAACCAGTAAAAGGTTTATCATCATAATGATATTAGTTATCGCAACGACGATTGCGAGCGTTTATGGCGCCGTAACCGGCATAAGCAGCGCGATTAAAAATGCGGCCATGGATCCTAATGCTTCGTTTGAAGCACATTTTATGTTTCTGAAGCTTTTTACCACAGGCGGAAGTTCAATACCCTCGTATATGTCGCTGATCGCTCTTATCGGCCCGTTTATCGGGCTGATCTTGGGCTTTGATTCGATCAATTCGGAGAAAAACAACGGCACGCTTAACAGGTTGGTTTCTCAGCCTATATACAGGGATTCCATAATCATAGGAAAGTTTTTGGCATCCTCCACGCTTATTGCCGTTATGATCCTTAGTACGGGCATCGCGGTGGGATGTGCGGGATTTCTGGCAACAGGGATATTGCCGTCCGGCGAGGAAGCGGTCAGGGTCCTTATTTATCTGGTTTATACGATACTCTATATCTGTTTCTGGCTGGCGATGGCAATGCTGTTTTCCGTCTTTACCAGACACGCGGCCACTTCTGCCCTAGCTTCGATCGCACTGTGGCTGTTTTTCGCGATTTTTATGAGCCTTCTTGCAGGCATCATGGCGAATGCCGTCTATCCGGTCAATACTGAGTATCAGCAGGCGGTAAATGCTTTTGAGAATTACAACCTGAATCTGAACCTTAACAGGCTCTCTCCATACTATCTTTACTCTGAAGCGAGCTCCGTGCTGATGGATCCGGCGACCAGGGCGATCAATGCCGTATCCTATGCACAGCTGGTTGGGGCGCTCAGCGGTTATCTTCAGCTCGGACAGAGCCTCCTGTTAGTCTGGCCTCATCTGGTCGGGCTGCTTGCGCTGACCTTTGCAGCGTTCACGATATCCTATATCGGATTTATGAGGCAGGAGATCAGGACAAGCTGATAAGAACAATACAGGCAAGACACGGGGATAAGACACGTCCCCGTGTCTTTCTATAA
>DNAD01000299.1 GCA_003484785.1 Lachnospiraceae bacterium | reverse complement strand
GCTTGTTCTTTCGCTTGCGGGGTGCAGCGTGACAGTGAACGGACCTGCGGCGGGACAGACTCAAACAACATCAGGGAAGGATGAAGCGGCGTCTTCGGAGCAGGCAGCAGAGACAGCGGAAGCAGACGCACCGGCTTCGGAAGCCCTGCAGAAATGCGAGCTTCAGGTTTTTATCGCGGCATCCTTAAGTAAGGTAATGGAGGAGATCGCCGAAAAGTATAATGAGAGAGAGCCCGGTGTTAATATCGTTTATAACGCGGACTCTTCCGGAACTCTGATGACCCAGATCGAAGAAGGCTATGCCTGCGACGTGTTTTTCTCGGCAGCCCAAAAGCAGATGGATACTCTGGAGGGAGAGGGCTTTGTCGTGGAGGGCACGAGATCCGATGTGGTCAATAATCAGGTATGCGTGATCACCTTAAAGGACAGCGGCACAAAGGTCACGGGGCTTGATAACATAGGAGAAGCAACCTCCATAGCCCTTGCGGACGGCTCGGTCCCGGTGGGAAGATATACAAGGCAGGCCATGGTGAACGCAGGCCTTCTTAAGGAAGCGGAGGATGCTTCCGCGATAACCACGAAGGAGGTGTCAGAGCAGCTGGGAGGCGTGGAGATATCCGAGCAGTCAAACGTTTCCAAGGTGCTTGCGGCCGTGGTCGAGGGCTCCTGTGAGGTGGGAACTACCTACTATTCGGATACATATGGTTATGAAGACAAGATAGAGATACTGGAGATGGTGCCTTACGAGCTTTCCGGAAACGTTATCTATCCCATAGCACAGATTGAAAACGATGAGGCAGACGAGGCGGAAAAGGCCGCGGCCCTTGATTTTGTAAGGTTTGTTACCTCCGATGAAGCTAAGGCGGTATTTGAAAAATACTATTTTGATACGAATGTGGGGAATTGATGGACATTATTTTTGAGATAATGCGGGGGCTTGACTGGAGCCCCCTTTTCATATCGCTCAAAACGGGGATAGTTGCCACCGTGATCTGCTTTTTTGCCGGGATATATACGGCCCGGAAGGTAATGGATCTAAAGCCCGCGTCGCGGGCCGTGGCGGACGGGCTGCTAAGCCTGCCTCTCGTGCTGCCGCCCACCGTTGCGGGCTTTTTTCTGCTGCTGATCTTTTCGAAAAGAAGGCCTCTTGGCATGTTTTTGTGGGACAGCTTTAACATAAAGGTGGTGCAGAGCTGGCTGGGGTGCATCATAGCAGCCTCGGTGATCGCTTTTCCCCTTATGTACAGAAACGCCAGAGCCGCCTTTGACATGGTGGATAAAAACCTTATCAATGCAGGCCGTACCCTGGGCATGTCGGAGACGATGATATTCTGGAGAGTAATGCTGCCGGCCGCAAAGCCCGGGATCGCAAGCGGCACCATCCTTACCTTTGCCAGAGCCCTCGGGGAGTATGGGGCAACCTCGATGCTTGCGGGCAATATTCCCGGAAAGACCGCCACGATCTCGCAAAGGATAGCAATGGTCATTCAGGACCAGGATTACGTTACCGGAGGGATCTGGGTCGCAGTGGTAATGCTGATCGCCTTCCTTTCGGTGTTTGCAATGAGCCGGTTTGTGTCCGGGAAAGAATAACAGCGTTATGTATCACAGCCGTGATGCTTCGGGGAAACGATATGGGTATGGAAGTAAGGATAAAAAAGGAGCTGAAAAGCTTTCTGCTGGATATTGATTTCAGCGAGACATCAAAAAGAATAGGGATCCTTGGGGGGTCGGGCTCGGGCAAGTCCATGACGCTTAAGAGCATCGCGGGCATAGAGCATCCCGATTCGGGAAGGATCGTCCTGGATGAAAGGGTGCTTTACGACTCCTCAAAAAGGACGGATATCAGGCCCCAGAAAAGACGGGTGGGCTATCTTTTTCAGAATTATGCCCTCTTTCCCACGATGACTGCCGCAGAAAACATAATCGCCGGCATAAGGAGGGGCAGCAGGAGCGAAAAGAGTCAGAGGGCCGAAGAGATGATGAAGAGGTTCGGGCTTGAAGGTCTCGGGGAAAGATATCCTTCGGAGCTTTCGGGCGGACAGCAGCAGAGGGTGGCTCTTGCAAGGATCATGGTCAACGAGCCTGAGGCGATCCTTCTGGATGAGCCCTTTTCGGCTCTGGATATCTATATCCGGGACCGTATGCAGGAGGAGCTTATGGATATGCTTTCCGGCTATGCGGGAACCGTTATCCTCGTATCGCATTCCCGGGACGAGATCTACCGCTTCAGCGACAGACTTCTCATCATAGACGGAGGAAGGGTCATCAATCACGGAAATACAGCGGATGTCTTCAGAAAGCCCGGTACAAAGACCGCCGCAATGCTCACGGGCTGCAAGAATTTCTCGGCAGTGACCGTGACCGGGGAGCACACCATGAGGGCTGAGGACTGGGGGATAGAGCTTAAGGTAGAGGGAAGGATCCCTCAGGATACCGAATATATCGGCTACCGCGCCCATGAATTCGTACCCATATGGGGAGAAAGAGAAGATAACTGCATCCGTTTTGAACTGGCCTCGAGGGCAGAGCTGCAGTTTGAGAAAAACTTTTATATAAGGCCGGAGATCCCGCCGTCAGAGCCCTTTGACAGAGAAGCGGTGATCACCTGGTTTGTACAGCGGGACGGCTGGAAAAAGCTTGAGGAAAAAGGGATGCCCTCCTTCCTCAGGCTTAACGAAAAGGATATCCTCTATCTGAGGAAAAACTGACCATATCCGGGGCAGCGGGCC
>DNAD01000189.1 GCA_003484785.1 Lachnospiraceae bacterium | reverse complement strand
TCGATCTCATCCAGCAGACAGAAGGGTGACGGCTTCAGATTCTGTATCGCGAACAGAAGCGCAATGGCGGAAAGCGCCTTTTCTCCTCCCGAAAGCTGCATCATGTTCTGAAGCTTCTTCCCCGGCGGCTGGGCGATCACCTTTATGCCCGCCTCCAGGATATCCTCACTGTCGGCAAGCTCCAGACTGCCCTTGCCGCCGCCGAAAAGCTCCTTGAATACCTTGTCAAACTCCACGGCTATTTCCGCAAATTTCTCGGAAAACTGCTTTCTCATCGAGGTATCGAGATCCTCGATTATACCCTCCAGAACCTCCTGCGCCTTTACGAGGTCATCATGCTGCTGCTTTAAGAAGGTGTAGCGCTCCATGACCTCCTTATACTGTTCAATGGCGTTTACGTTAACGTCACCCAACGCCTTTATCTGATCCTTCAGGGAGAAAATGTTCTTTTTTACGGCTCCCGCGTCCTTAAACTCTTCATTTCTGTATTCGGCAGCCTTGCTGAAGGTGATCTCATATTCCGCCCACATGTAATTGATCTGCTTTTCCTGATCCTCCTCCAGCCTTTCCTTCCCCGCAAGAAGTCTGTCGTTTTCCCTTTCAAGGGAGGATATTCTTTTCTGAAGCTCCTCGCTCTGCTTAAAAAAACCGTCCTGCTGTCCGGTCAGGGCATCCTTTTTCTCCCTTGCCGCCCTGATCTCCTCCTCGCTGTCATCCTTCACATCTCCCGAGGCCTGCAGAGTCTTTTTAAGCTCTTCTATATCCTTTTCTCTGTTTTCTATATCCTTCTGTTCGTTTCCGATCCTTACGGAAAGCTCCTCTATTTCCCGCTCGAACCCCTCCGTAGCAGTCTTTACCCTTTCAATATCCCTTTGGGTATAATCCTTTTCGCCTGAAAGCTTCAGAAGCTTTCTTTCAAGCTCGGCGGAGCTTAAAACTCCCGTATCATGCTCGTCACGCAGCAGGTTAAGCTTCTCTCCCAGGGCGATGAGCTCCGCGTTCAGCTCCTTTTCGCGTTTTTCCGACTCAAGCATCTTCTGGTTGATACTTTCCTTATCTCCGGTGATCTCGTTCAGCTGGCGTTCCAGATCATCGCTTAAGAGGCTGAGCTTGTTGAAGTCGGAGGAGGAAGCCTCTTTTCGTTCATTCGCGGTGTCTACGTTTACCTGAGCGGTATTTTGTCTGATGGACAGCTCCTGAAGCTTTTCCCTGAGCTCCTCTATTGCCGCTCTTTCCTTTGTCCTTTCGGCCTTGATCGTCTCTATGGCCTTCTCGGCTTCATCGATCTTTGCCTTTGCCTTTTTTATATCCTCTGAAAGCTTGTCTATCTCTCTCTTTCTTCCCAGAAGATTGGAGGTGTTGCGGAAGGATCCGCCGGCTACCAGACCTCCGGGAGTAAAGTATTCTCCCTCCAGGGTTACAAGCCTAAGTCTCTGATTGTACTTCTTCGCAATATTTCTGGCGTTATCGTATTTGTCCACTATTACGATCTCGCCTAACAGCTGGCTTACGACCTCGTCATATCTTTTATTTACTGTCACCAGCTCGCTGGCTATCCCCAGAAAGCCCTTTTCGTCCCTTACCTCGGGCCTTTTGTATTCACCCCTTCCCTGTACTGTGGTCAGGGGCATGAAGGTGGCCCTTCCGTACTTATTATCCTTAAGGTACTGTATCATCGCTTTTGCGGTAGCGTCATCCTCGGTGATGATATTCTGGATATTTCCGCCGAGGGCAGTCTCTATGGCCGTCTCATATTTTTTGTCCACATTAAGTATGTCGGCCACGACGCCGATGACCTTCGTATTGCCGCTGTCCTTTTTCTCCATGATACGCCTTATGCTCTCGCCGTAGCCCTCGTATCTCTCGGCAATATTTTTTATCGCGTCCAGCTTTGATTTCTGCCGGTTATAATTAACGTATGCCTCCTGTCTGTCATTGTCCCTGTCTATGAGCTGTTGTTTGAAAACGGTCAGGCCCTTTTCTCTCTCCTGTACCTCCTGATCTACTCTCAGGATCTCGGCATTTATCTCATTCAGCTCAATGAGCTGCTGCTGCATTGCTTTTTCATGCTCTTCCTCTTCGGTCTTTGCCCTGATGAGCTGAGACTGAACGTCCGCCCTTCTGAGCTTTGCCTGCTCAAGCATGGTATCAAAACGGCCGGCTTCCTCCTTGACTGCGGCCCTTTCCTTTACAAGCCTTACGATCTCGTCGTTATCTCTGGCAACGGCGGCATTAAGCTCTTCTATATCCTTAGAGATCCCCGAAAGCGACGTCTTTCTGCTGCTGTTTTCCAGCTCGGCCTTTTCAAGCTCCTCTGATATCTCCGAGTATTTTACCGTAAGCCTCTCAAGCTCTCTCTCCTGAAGAGATTTCTTATCCTGAGCCGACAGCTTCTGTTCCCCTAAAAGCTCGATATTTTTTCGGGAGGAATTGATCCTTTCACCGGAAAGCTTGATCTCTCCCTCAAGCTTTTCCTTCATCAGCCCGCTTTCCGAAAGAGCCTTCTGTTTGGCCTGTATTTCCGCATCGAGGGCTTTTACCGCTTCGCTGATGGCCGCATACTCGCTTTTGGTCTTTTCGTAGGTCTCCCTGGCGCTTTGAAGCTCTGCGCCGGATATCGAAAGCTTTTCATCATAGCTCTTAAACTCCTGCTTCATCCTTTCCGAATCAAGGAGGAAGAGATTTATATCCAGGTTTTTGAGCTTTTCCTTCTTTTCCAGATATTCCTTTGCAACATCCGACTGTTTCTTTAAGGGGCCTACCTGTTTTTCCAGCTCGTCAAGGGTAATGGACACCTTTTCCAGGTTGAGCTTTTCGGAGTCCAGCTTCTTTATGGCCGCTGCCTTACGCCTTTTGAATTTCACTATTCCCGCGGCTTCATCAAAAAGCTCACGCCTTTCCTCGGGCTTTCCGCTTAATATCCTGTCGATCTGACCCTGCCCTATGATGGAATAACCTTCCTTGCCTATTCCGGTATCATAGAACATCTCATAGACATCCTTCAGCCTGCAGGGCACGGAATTTATAAGATACTCGCTCTCTCCCGAGCGGTATACCCTTCTTGTAACAGTAACCTCATCATATTCCACCGGAAGCTTATGATCGGAATTATCCAATGTTATGGCTACGTAGGCTGAGCCCATGGGCTTTCTCAGCTCGGTTCCGGAAAAGATCACATCCTGCATGCTGGCGCCTCGCAGCTGCTTGGCGCTCTGTTCTCCCAGAACCCATCTTACCGCATCCGCCACATTGCTCTTGCCCGAGCCGTTAGGGCCCACTATTCCCGTTATTCCGTTATGAAATTCAAATCTTATCTTATTGGCAAACGACTTGAAGCCGTGAACCTCGATACTTTTCAGATACATCGGAAGTTATCCTTTACGCTTATTAACGCCGGCGATTTTTCGTCAGTGATGTCGGGCAAAAAGACAAGCCTTGGTGTGAGTTATTTTCAACAGTTCCTAATCTTTAAAAGAGCCGAATAAGCCGCCTCCTGCTCTGCATGCTTCTTTGATTTCCCGGTGCCTCTGGCTATCTCCTTATTGTCCACTATGACAGCAGCCTCATACTCCCTGTCGTGTGCAGGCCCTTTCTCGGACAGCAGCTCATATCTGAGTTCCAGTCCCTTATCCTGGACATATTCCTGCAGATTTGTCTTGGAATCCACAAATTCTATTTTATTATACATGTCAGTCAGGACATACTCATAAATAAAGGCCTTCGCCCGCTCCAGACCGCCGTCCAGATAGATGGCTCCTGTTACGGCCTCAAAAACGTCCGATATAATGGAATCCCTTGTTCTTCCGCCGGTCATCTCCTCGCCCTTGCCTAAGAGGATATAGTTGTTCAGGTCAAGGGCTCTGGCACAGAAGGCAAGGGTAGGCTCACATACAAGAGCGGCTCTGAGCTTTGTCATCTCTCCTTCTCTGAGATCCGGCATGTTTTTAAACAGATAATCGCTCACAGACAGCTCAAGCACCGCATCTCCCAGAAACTCCAGCCGTTCATAATCATCGGTTTTTTCAAGCTTCTGCTCGTTTGCGTAAGAACTGTGCGTCAGCGCCTTTAACAGATATTCCGGATTTTTGAATGAGTAGTCAAGCTTTTTTTCCAGCTCCCTGGCCGCATCTTCAAAATTCATTATTACCTCTTCCGACTGCATCTTCCTGTTCAGATACGTCTTCGATTTATGCCCATAGAAATACAGCAAGAATGTAAACATCCCTGCCGGAATCGCATACAACTTTTTATGGGTCATGAAAGCTGCGCTTTTTTGTTGCCGATGCGCTGATCTTCATAGCAGATCGTGCTGATCCGATCCGTTTTTTTTGATCGTATCATTTCCTCTCACAGGCAACAATCAATTGTCAGCTTATCGCATTCTTTATCTGTTCCACTGCATCCCCGACCGTAACGATCTGCTCAGCGTCCTCGGTGGAGATCTCGATATCGAATTCCTCCTCAATTCCCATTATGATCTGAAAGATATCAAGGGAATCCGCCCCCAGATCATCGACGAACTTTGTGTCCGCCTGTACCTCATCGGGATCGACGTTAAGAACCTCCGCTATAATCTTCTGAACCTTTTCAAATTCCATTTCACATCCTCCGGCTGTAGTTTCCTGTTCTGCGGCGCTCTGCAATTCATATCCTGCGCCCCGGCTCAAGCCTTTCTGCCTGCAGACTGCTTGTCCTATATCTCTATCGAGCCATATCCGTTGATCTGCTCGTCTATCTTCTCGTTAATATTCTGTTCCTTAAAAGTAACACACTGTTTTATTGCGATGGAGATCTCCTTCTCCTTGGCGCTGCCGTGGGCCTTTACCACCAGCCCGTTAAGGCCTAAAAGCGGTGCCCCGCCGTACTCTGAGGGATCAAATTTCTTAAGTGACGATTTCAGGGCAGGCTTTATAAGAAGTGCCCCGAGCTTTGAACGAAGGTTTGTCATCAGGCCCTTTTTGATCGCCGAAAGCATCATGCTCCCCGTCCCCTCGTAAAATTTAAGGATCACATTACCTACAAAGGCTTCACATACCACCACATCGGCTTTGCCGAAGGGAATATCCCGAGCTTCGATGCTGCCGATGAAGTTGATATCGGGACAGCTCTTTAACAGAGGAAAGGTCTCCTTAACGAGCATATTGCCCTTTTCCTCCTCTGCGCCGATGTTTACTATGGCCACCTTCGGGGAGGCAACGCCCATAACATGCTCCATATATAAGGATCCCATCTTGGCAAACTGTACCAGATGAGACGCTCTGGCATCCACGTTGGCGCCGCAGTCTATAAGACAGCAGGCCCCGTTCTCGGTAGGGATAAGCGGGGCAAGAGGCGGCCTCTCAACTCCCTTGAGCCTTCCCACGATCACCTGACCTCCAACAAGGATTGCCCCGGAGCTCCCGGAGGATATAAAAGCATCGGCCTCTCCGTTCTTTACCATGTAAAGGCCCCTTACGATGGAGGAATCCTTCTTTTTCCTTATGGCCATTACCGGAGGCTCACCTGTTTCAATAACCTCCTCACAGCCGACTATCTCAATCCGGTCGCTGTCATGCTCCAGTACGACCAGCTCCTTTTCGATCAGATCCTGCTTTCCTGCCAGAAAAACCTTAATATCCGCATTCTCCCTTACAGCATTGACAGCCGCCCTGACAGGGACGCTGGGGGCATAATCCCCTCCCATGGCATCAACAACAATCCGAACCATCTCAAAACCTTCCCAAACAATTATGATAAGCGCTGATTTCCTTATCTACTATACTAGACATTCGGGTAAAAAGCAAACACAAAGTAAAATGGCTGCCGTTTTGCGGCAGCCAAAAGCGTTTCACCTGTCAATCCTGCGGTATGATCTCTTTTTTGTTATATGAGCCGCAGGCCTTGCATACCCTGTGCGGTACCATAAGCTCGCCGCACTTGCTGCACTTTACCAGCGTAGGAACATTCATCTTCCAGTTGGCTCTTCTCTGATCTCTTCTACCCTTGGAAGATTTATTCTTAGGACATATAGACATTTTGTCACCTCCCTTATGATACTCCGGTCACTAAAACCCATGATTTATCGAAAACCGGGAATTATTTACTGAACTTTATTCAACATCCCCGAACAAAATCCGTACTTGTGCAATTATACGGTACTCATATGCCCTTTGTCAACACAAATTTCAAAATGACCCATGGGGACGGAGTCGGTGGTCCATCCTATACACTCAGTCTAAAATGGACCACTGACTCCGTCCCCGGGGGGCATTTACCATACCTTCACTACGAGAAGGAAGCCTTCTCTGACTGAGACGACCGCCCTGCCGCCCTTTATGACCTCATTGCTTACTCCCAGAGGGATCTCCGGATAGAAAACAGCATCCCTTACCGGGTATTTTGCCCCTTCTATGGTGACTCCCCCTGCCTCGCCGGCCGTGGCAAGCACGGAAAAATATGAGAAGCTTTCGCCGACCTCAACATTATGTAAACCGCTCAGCATCTCAAGCTCCGACAGATCATCGGCAATTACAGCTCTCTTTCCCAGCTTTTCAAGCATCAGCAGAAGGGCAAGATTTCCCAGGCCATGATCGATCCTTGCGCCCAGTACCCCGATCAGAAGGAATTCCTCAAATCCCCTCTTCAATGCCTCCTTAACCGCATATGCGGTATCGGTATCATCCTTTTTTCTCGGAAGCTCTATCACCTCATAACCATCGGCCGCGGATCTCTTTGCCGAATCAAAGTCCCCGATCACAAGAGCGGGCTCAGCCCCCAGCTTTTCCCGATGTATAAGACCTCCGTCACAGAAAATAAAATAATCATCCTCACGGATAAGCTTTCTGATCCTGTCATAGCGCTCTATGGGGGCCGCTCCCACTATCACACATCTCTTCATGCCTTTTCCCACGTTTATTATTGTCGTTCACTATAATTATTCCCGCTATGCGCCCCGCCTGCGGCATCTCCCAGTGTGTAAGCCTTAACCCGCTTAAGGGCCGAGGATACCGACGGAATACACAGCAAAATTACCGTAACCACCATTTCCGGCAGAATATAGGTAAGGTTATATAAGAGCGTATATATCAGAGGGTTTAGCCCCTCCGGAGCAAACTCCGCAAAAAAGATATAGCCTGAAATCACATGGCAGATATATCTTCCCGTCACGCCGACAACATAGCCCTTCAGAAGCCCGTTCTTTTTATCCGCAAAGAACCCCGAAAGCCCCAGCGCCGCAAAGGCCAGGACATAATCCAGAAGGACCTGGGCCGGATGATAGATATAGGTCTCCAGGATCAGGTAAAGGATACCGTAAGCCGCACCGGCCGTTACACCGATCTTAGGGCCGAAAACATAGCCCACAAAACTCAGCACCAGCATCGAACAAAGCGTGATCGATCCTCCGAAGGGCAGCGTAGTGATCCGGATAAGAGACGTAATGGCGGCAAGCGCAATAGCCGCGGCGCAGAAGGTGATCTCTCTCGTGCCGAGCTTTCTCCCGTTTTTATCTCTGAGCGCCACCACCAGAAAGAACACGGCGGCGGCTATGAGAGCCAGGGCAATATATCCCGGTGTTGTCAGGACATATTCGTAAGCTTCGTCAGACCAGTTCAGAAAAAAAGACATAATAAAACCTCCCTTTCAGCCGGGGAGGTAATTGGCAGGCAATCTTCATCCGTGATCATCTTACAGTCACGGCACATAGTGCAATGGTGTTACAGTGAATGAATTAAACTCAAACACCTGATTCGTTTCCTGTAAGTATTCACAGTCCGCTGCGGTCTGTTTACAAACCGGGCCGTCCCGATCCGCCTTCCGGATCGGAAACTTTCATGAAAACGCTTCCTTACGCCGGTATTAACCGGTTCAAGTAATGAGGGTCGGCATGCAGTATCCGGAAAATATCCTCTTTCCCAAAGCACCGCAGCCTTCTCAGCCATGGCTCCCCTAGCAGTTAATTTTTATTTTTTAATCATCATTCAGGGTCAAATGAAAATGTCGGGGTTTACGATAACCTGCCCACAGGCATTGCCCGAAAATTTTGATTTAAACTTGAATGATGATCAATAATCGTATATCAGTCAGAAATAAGCTGGGCCTGTACCGCGGTCAGCGCCACAACTCCTACAATGTCCTCGGCATTGCAGCCTCTGGACAGATCGTTTACAGGTCTTGCAAGCCCCTGAAGCATGGGCCCGAAGGCATCGGCCTTTGCAAGCCTTTCCACCAGCTTGTATCCTATATTTCCGGCATCCAGATTGGGGAAGATGAGGACATTTGCGTGTCCCGCGACCTCCGACCCCGGCGCCTTGCTCCTTCCGACGGCTTCTATGATGGCGGCATCAGTCTGCAGCTCTCCGTCAAGAATAAGCTTCGGATACTTTTCATGAGCGATCCTCGTGGCCTCCACCATCTTGTCAACCAGAGGATGCTTTGCGCTGCCCTTGGTAGAATGGGACAGCATCGCGATAATGGGCTTGCGCCCTACAAGGCTCGTAAAGCTCTTTGCCGAGGAGTTGGCTATGCAGGCAAGCTCCTCCGGATTAGGATCCTGATTCAGCCCGCAGTCCGCAAACAGGAAGGTTCCGTCGGCACCAAGGCTGCAGTTTGGAACGTCGAGGATAAAGAAACCGGACACGATCTCCACTCCCGGAGCGGTTCTCAAAACCTGAAGCGAAGGCCTTAAAACATCCGCTGTCGCATGGCAGGCTCCGGCGACCATTCCGTCCGCGTCACCCATCTTGACAGTCATTACCCCGAACATAAGGGGGTCATTCAAAAGCCTTTCCCTGGCAGCCTCAAG
>DNAD01000159.1:2086-2593 GCA_003484785.1 Lachnospiraceae bacterium | reverse complement strand
GATACGGTCGATAACTGGTTTGCGGTGGCCTGTGCCGGAACGCATTTTGATTATCTGAAGGACATTGCCATTCCGACCTGCGTAATGATAGAACAGGCCCACCCCGAGATAACCCACTGGAAGTATCTTATTAATCTGGGTCTTACCGATCTGGACAAGCCGAAGAAATATATTGATTATCTTACCGCTCTTTCGGCCTCAAGAGATGTTTACTTTGTTTCGATAAATCCTACTTCACAGACATATACCACCAAAAGCTTCGGGCTCACGAACAAAAAGATAGCTGCTTTTAATGCGGCGATCGCCGCCTCCGGTATTAAGTATATTGATACCTACAGCTATCTTGAGGCAGCAGGCTATAAGACCGTAGAAGACGGCTTCCACTATGATGCGGCGACAACAAGGGCTTTCTACCAGGCATTAAAGATCATGGCTCAGTAAGAGAAAATGATGGGGCCTGAGCGCACGGCCTGTAAACAGGCCGGCGCAGTGGAAATGATCCGATCC
>DNAD01000159.1:0-1987 GCA_003484785.1 Lachnospiraceae bacterium | reverse complement strand
GGCCTGTAAACAGGTCGGCGCAGTGAAAAGAGAGGGTAATGTGAAGAGAAGACAGGATGAGATATTAAATAAAATAACAATGATATTGATCGCTGGGGCGGTTTTCTCCATGCTGTCCGGCTGTACGGGCTTTCCCGTGGATCCAAGGAGAGATGCAGCGGCTGTGTACGAGGATGCGGCACAAACGCAGGAGGAGATACCACAGCCGGATTCGGAGGATGCAAAAGCCCCGGAAGAACAGACGGCAACCGGATTATCCGAAGAGGATGGGCAAAATGCGGAGGAAGCCGCGGGGGAAATCCCCGTGGAGGAGCCCTCAGAGGAGAGCCCATTCAGGGATAAGCATTTAAAGCTTACGGTGACCGATCCCGGATATGATGTTTATTCACCGCCATCCTGGCTGAGTCATGATTATAAATACGGGCCTTCCATCATAAATCGTGGGGGAGGGTGTATCGATGCGTGGTTTGCTTCTCCGGGAAACAGCAGCACGGAATATGATCATATCACCTATATGCATTCCGCAGACGGAGGACAAAGCTGGAGCGGCAGTAAGGTTGTACTCTGTCCCACGCCTGACTCCATGGACAGATTGTCGGTATGCGATCCTGATGTATTCTACTATGACGGTTATTATTATATGGGGTATACCTCTACCGTAAACGAGGTCTTTAAAGGCTTTACAAACAGTGTGTTCATTGCCCGCTCCAAAAAGCCCGACGGCCCCTTTGAGAAATGGAACGGAAAGGGATGGGGAGGCAATCCGTATCCGCTGGTATATTTTGACGGGCCGTCCATAGGATGGGGCGCGGGAGAGCCGGCTTTTGTGGTTAAGGATGATACGGTATATATCTATACCACAATGGATACATACAGGACCGACTATACACATATCAGAACAACCGAAGTAAGATGCGCGCTGCTCAGCGATGAGCTCTGGCCCGGAAGGATTGATTTTGCGGGCTTTGCGGTGGATCGTACAGATACCGGAGAGGGGGCGGAATACATTTATTCGGACTGTGATTCCTGGGATGTTGCGTATCTGGAGGAATACGATAAGTTTCTGGCAATATGCGCAAACAGGCGTTTTAGCAGTGACAGCTGTCTGCTGTACTACGAATCCGATGACGGGGTTCACTTTACCCGTCTTTCGGAGCTCAGTGAAAACGTGATCTGCGGCTGCCATAACTGCGGGATTATGGGGGACGAACAGGCTCACATCAAAAAGGGTGATCCAGTCCTTCTGGGCTATGCTTATTCGGGAAGCGGAAACCGTGACTGGGGCGCCTGGCTGACCCGCTTTGCACCTGCTTCCATAGAGATCACCGATGAGATCGACAGAAGCGGAGAGGAGGCAGAAAACCTTAAGCAGTCAATATCCTACGGAAGAGCGGCGGAGCCGCCTTATCCGGTGCTTCTGAGCTCGGGCACTCTGTTAAATACGGCGACGAGCGAAACCGGGAGCTTTTATACGGAATTTTACTGGATGGACAGTAATCACAAGAAGCATTACTTAAAGCTTTCCGATATTACTTTTTCCGGCTATGACGAGGAGATACTGGTGATAAAGGACGGAAAGCTTATGGCCGGAAAGCCCGGGGAGACCTCTGCTACCGTTGAATATGAGGGGCTTTCCAGAGAGCTTGCCTTCTGTTCTCTCAAAGAGGGAGTATCGGGAAGGGGAGAGGTTGTTGAGATTTATTCTCCGGTTGAGGAGTACGGTATAGCCCTGTCCCAGCCCTACTGTGTTGCGGTCAGGCCCTTTGTGAGATATGCGAACTATGAGATCAAGGAGGTCGAGGCTGAACAATTCAAAAGATACGGAATAGAGGTGCGCTCCGAAAATGAGGATATCTGCATTGTAAGGGATGACGCGGTCATAGTGCCTCTTGCGGAGGGCACGGCCTATATCACGGTCACCCTCGGAGAGCTTTCCTATAAGGTCAGGGTTGTTGTTACCGGTTGACGTTACTATTCACAGCCGAAT
>DNAD01000127.1 GCA_003484785.1 Lachnospiraceae bacterium | reverse complement strand
TGGACAGATATGTCTGGGAGGAGGTCTGCGCCTTCCAGGCCAGAAGGATCTCCGAGGGCAAGAGGACGGTTCCGATCTCGGTCAATTTCTCAAGGGTTGATTTTTATAATAATAATCTTTACGAGGATCTGATATCCATAGTGAACAAATACGGCCTCGACCACAGACATATCAAGGTAGAGGTTACGGAGAGCGCCTATATGGATCAGCCCCTTGAGCTTATGAATATCATGAACAAGTTCAGAAGCTCGGGCTACCAGGTGCTCATGGATGATTTCGGAAGCGGATTCTCCTCCCTTAATATGCTTAAGGACTTCGAGGTGGATATCTTAAAGATAGACATGAAGTTCATGGATTCCATCGATACCTCGGAACGGGCCGGAAATATCCTTTACAGTATCATCCAGATGGCGAAGATCATCAACATGCAGATTGTTGCCGAGGGAGTGGAAACGGTTAATCAGTATGAGCTGCTTAAAAACATGGACTGTGACTGCATACAGGGCTATTACTTCTTTAAGCCGCTTATGGAGTCTGATTTTGTCGATAAGCTGGATAATTACAGCAGTGAGATGTCCACGGAAGCTCTGGGAAAGGGTTATCGCATCCTGCTCTTAAGCTCGGGCATCTCAGAGGAAAAAGAGCTTTCGGAGATAATGAAGAATGAAGCGGATATTACGATCGCCGAAAGCTGTGAAGAGGCGCAGAGATACCTTGAAAAGCATTTTGGCATCGTAAATCTCATTATCCTGGATTTTGACAGAAAATATGAGGATGCCGACCGTTTTGCACAGATCCTGCTTCACAAGGAATTCTATGTAAGGATCCCGGTGATATTATTTGCCTCAAACGAAGTAAAGGCAATGGTCGCTCATTACATTAAAAACGGTTTTCTTGATGCGGTGAGCAGGCCATTTAATGATATAGTCTTAAGAAACAGGCTGGTGAGGGCGATCGAATACTATGCCGTCGCCAGCGAAAGGCATTCCATTGAGATCATCGGAAAGAGCGTGCTGTTAAGACAGCAGATGAATTCCTTCTTTGAAGACAGCAGAGCAGGAATCGCGAGAGTTATTGTGGATAAGAGCGATGACCTGAGGATAATGGAGCTGGCATATGTTAATGACAGGTTTTTAAATATCCACGGACTGACCCTGGAAAAGGCGGCGTCAAAGGAAAAGCTTTCGGATCTTCTGGCCAGAGCCATAGACAGCGATGAAGGAAGAATTGACCGATATATATTGAACGCCATAAGGAGCAAAAAAACAGATGTTCTGAAGGAATACTATGTTGAGAGGTTTAACGGGAGCACAGCTGTTATTGTTTCTGCCTGCTCCTTTAAGTATATGGCCGATGTCATTCAGATAGACTTTATCCTCATTGAAAGCTGTTCGGCCGCGGATGACAGGATAGGAGAGCTTATCTACGCCATAAACAGGTACAGGGCCAGGGAGAGGGATTTAAATATCTGGCGTTATAATATTGACAAGGATATCATCGATCAATACTCAATACAAAATAACGGTAGATATTTAAGGAATTTTGAGTTTAACGCAAGTAAGAACATCCCAATCATCGCCGGAGTTGATGACGAAACCGAAACGGCTATTCGGATAAGTGAGATCTACGACCGGCTGCGGGCCGATGAAAGCTATATTTCCGAGGATATTCCCATAACCTATACCGAAAGAGGCAGTATCGTGCACAGGATCGACAGGGTTACCTACTACCGTACAGAGACGGAGGAGCCTTCGGACAGATTTGCGATAGGAATAAGAGAGGATGTCACGGATGAGTATGAGATGGCCCATCGGCTGTGGAGGGAGAAACAATATCTTAAGATGATGAGCAGGGAGGCCGCTCTCTATCTGGAGATAAACGTTTCAAAGAACCGGCTTAGAAACACGGAGATATTGGAGACGCTGGCGCCTTACGGAATAAGGGTGGATTCTTCCTATGATGATATCTTAAGGACTCTGGCCAATAATTCCGATGAAAATGACAGGGATAAGCTTATGGGAAATCTTTCCAGAAGAGCCCTGATAAGAAGCTACAGAGAGGGTAAGAGCCTTTTCAAGTTTGATTTTATGGGTAAATCCCTTTCCGATCCGGAATGGGCCTGGTATGAAGGATGCGTGTTCCTGGATGAGAATGAGAAGACCGGGGATCTCGAGGCAGGTCTTAAGTTTACTCGTTCCGTGGTAAACTCCGGCATTGCTCATATTATTTCCGAGTACGATTCGCTTACCGGCCTTTACAGCCGCGTGATGTTTGAAAAGACCGTTAACCGCAGGATCAATGAGAACTGGGCCGAGGAGGGAATGAAGGCCTTTGTTCTTATCAATATCGATGAGTTTAAGATGGTCAATGATATGTTTGGGCATAACGTGGGAGACAGTATCTTAAAAACGATCTCCAAGATCGTGATAAATGAGCTGGGAAGCGGCGCCATTGTCGGCAGGCTCGGGGGAGATGAATTTGTTGGCTTTGTTCCGAGACTTCCTGACAGGGGAGAGCTTGAGAAGAGGCTTTCGGCCCTTAATGAAAATACCCGGTACGAAATGGGAAGCGTTCCGGGCTCGGGAAATGATCTTGTGGTTACCACTTCCATAGGGGCCGTATTTATAAACGATAAGAACGAACGGTTCAACAAGCTTTATTCAAAGGCAAACATGGCTTTAAGACAGGTCAAGCAGGACAACAAGGGCTCCTACAGGATATATGACAATCCGTTCTGAGCCGATGCAGCAGGTTACACGGTTTAACGATCTCTGAAAGGTATGAGGAAAAAATATGGATCCGGAGAAAATGAAAAAGATCGGAATGAAAATGAACATCCTTATGGGAGTATCCTTAAGCTTCGCCCTTTCCCTTGTGGGAAATCTCATGTCCGGTCATTTTACACTGCCCGGCTTCTTACTGAGCTTTGCGGTAAGCACGGTGATATGCCTTATAATAGGAAGGTTTATCCCGATAGGAAGGATCACAAGGGAGGCATGCGCAAAGAGGGGCTTTGAGGAAGGGACAACAAAGGCCAGGCTTTTGAGCGCTCTTATCTCCGATAGTATCTATACTCCGGTGATGACCTTTATAATGGTGCTGCTTGCGTATCTGTCCGCAAAAAGAGGGGGAGCGCCGGTAAGCTTTATTACCATGTTCATCCCCTCTCTTTTCATCTCATATATTATCGGATTTGCTCTGGTCTATGTGCTTGAGCCGCTGTATCTGAAGCTGGTGCTGGGAAAGCGATAGGTCATGGCAAAACAGTTGTTTACGGTTTAATGATAGAAAATGCCGGCCACTGCCTGTGAGAATTACGTCAGTGACCGGCATTTCCTTACGAAGATATGAACTTAACCGCCGCATCTACGGCCTGTTTGTTGATCCTGCCCTCATCTGCAAGCTCCAAAAGGGCATCCACCACCTCTTCCTCCAGCTGGGTTCCGCGGATACGCCTGATCTCGTCAAGGACTACCGAAAGGTCGAGCTGCCTTCTGTAGGGCCTTGTGGAATACATGGCGTCGAAGGTATCGGCCACCGCGATGATCCTTGCTATTTCCGGGATATCTTCTCCTTTTAAGCCTCTGGGATAACCCTTGCCGTCCATTCTTTCATGGTGAAAGCCTGCGCCCACCGCCAGATCCTCAACTATATGCACATCCTCAAGCAGCTCGAACCCTTTTTGGGCATGGGTCTTCATTATCTGATACTCATCATCGTTTAAGCGCTCAGGCTTGTTAAGTATCCTGTCCGGGATGGAAAGCTTTCCGATGTCGTGAACAAGGGCCACGTTGTAGAATTCGTTGATCTGCTCGTCTGTATAACCCCTCTTTTCCTTAAGCTTCTGGGCAAGCATCCTTGTATAATAGGCCACTCTGAAGGAATGTCCCCGGTTCTGGGAATCTCTCATATCTATGCACTTTGCGATGGTATAGATGATCTGATCTATGAACAGCCTGTCCTTCTTCTGTTTTTCAAGCAGCTTTTTATTTTTCTCACGGAAGAACCTGAGCATAAGGAAGGAGATCAGAGCGATCAGGACAATGACGCTCAGGCTCAGGAACAGGAGGTTTTCAAATATGGACCGTTCCTTGATTATCGTGAGCTCGGTGCTCTTTTCTATTTCGCCCGTCTCATCATCGATCACGTTCAGATGGAAGATATATCTTCCTCCGTCAAGGTTGGTATAGCTGACCGGCTGCATATCCTGCTTGGTCGTAACAATGGGAGCCTTGTCAAAGCCCTCAAGATAGTAGCTTAGGCGGGGGTTGTTCAAGCCAAAGGTGATAGCGTAGCAATCAATTGCCAGACGGCTGCTGCCAGAGGGGATGGTCACCGAGCTGCTTTGGTTCAGGACGGGGATCATCACATCATCCAGCTCAACCGAGGGGATTGACAGCTTTATGGAGCTTTTATCCTTTTCAGCGGCATTGATGTTTACCCTGCAGACTCCGGTGGTGCCGGAAATATACAGATTACCCTCGTCGTCCAGAAAGCTTCTGGAGTTTCCCGTGGCGATATAGGGGAGCCCGCTCTTTTTATTATAGAAGGAATATTCAATGCTTTCGTTATCTATAAGGTCGGAGACCTTTGTGATATAAATACCGTTTGAGGACAGTACCCAGGCGTTTGAGTGGCGGTCAAAATAGATATCATAGTTATTTGAATAGGGGAAATTAGTGACCGCCGTAAGCTTTCCGTTATCCATATACTGTATGGAATTTGAGGTGATCAGCCAGAACAGCTTTCTCTGCGCATCCCATTTGATGCGCATCACAACCTCGCTGGTAAGCCCGTCGTCATGCCCTATCCGGGACACCCTGGAGTTGTCTATGACATAGATCCCGTCGCCGTCGCTTCCGAGATAGAGCCGTCCGTCCGGCCCTTCCTCCACGGAGAGGATCTCGGTATTGCTGATCCCGTCGTCCTGGCCGTAATGAGCCGTGATCTTTCCGTCTTTTATGATAAACAGACCGTTTCCGGTAGCCGCGGCCATGCTCGAATCCCTAAGCTCTGTTACCGCCCTGACTCTCGGAGCGTCCAGGCCGTTCTTTTCATTATAGGAAACAATTGAAGAATCCCCGGGATCGTAGCATACCAGTCCGGTCTCACCGTGGGTACAGAGCCAGAGCCTTCCGGCGGAATCGTTTCTGATGCAGCGGATACGCACTCCCTCCAGATAAGCGGTAAGCTCGTTTTCTGTCATGCTGTAGTCCGAAAGATTTATGATCTTAAGCCCGTCATCACCTGCCACATAAAGGTCGTTTCCGTTTATGCAGGTAGAGTTGACGACCATGGGCTCGAGCCCGGCGAGCCTGCTGATATCCGAAAAACGGTCGGGCACGAGCTTGAGTACACCCTGCCTTGTGGAAGTAAACCAGATGTTGCCCTCATGATCCGACATGATATTGCCGACGGAATTGGTCATCGGAATATCCGACAGCTCACAATAAACCCCCTTTTCGTCGAAATATCCGATACCGTTGGTTGCGCTGACCCAGAGAAGACCGTTTACCCTGAGGAGGGAATTGATATTTTTCTGAGGCTCGGTACTCTGCCTTTTTATGATCTTCAGTGACGGAACCGTTTCCACGGTAAGCAACTCCGAACCGGAGGTCCCCATATACAGAAGCCCCGGCTTTTCCGGGTCCGGATAGATGGAGTTTACGGGCTCCGCGCCGAACATATCGGCATTATAGAAGGCATCTATATGAAGATCCTTAAGCTCAAAAAACTGTCCGTTGAGGGTAAGACCGTAGATATTCCCCTTCGCATCGCGCTGCAGGGAGGTTATATATTCCATATTTACCTGGGGATCGTCGATCAGATGGATCTCAAGGTCATCTCCCACGTAGGCCAGTCCCTGGGTGGTGGCTATGATTATATTTCCCGCCTCATCCTCGGTGATGGATCTGATGGAATAGGATTTAAGCCCTTCGACTCTTCCGTACACCCTGATGTCACCGTGATCGTAGCAGGCTATTCCGTTTTCGTTGGTCCCGATCCAGATGCGGTCCTTCGTATCGACATAAAGGCTGAACACACTGGATATGCCGGTTGAGGAATCGAAACGGTAGAAGCTGGAGCCGTCATAGCGGATAAGACCGCTGTAGCCTCCGATCCACATAAAGCCGTCCGAGCTCTGGGCAATAGCGTTTGCCTCAGAGGTGGGAAGCCCGTTTGAGGAGTCGTAAAGGATGGCGGTATAGTCGGTATCGCTGCCGAGAAGGTCACGCCTGCTTTTTGCTTTTGCAAGGGCCGGTACTGCCTCAGACATCGTAAAGCCTGCTGTCAAAAGGACGCAGAGGAAAATGAGACATATTTTTTTTAACACTTTCTTACACATGACTTCCTCACTTATCTCTAAAATTAAAAAACTATAAAAAATCCTTTCCTAATTATAAATATATCCGGACATAAATGGAATAGGGTATACAATAAAATCGAAAAAAGACAGGGTTCTTTTTTTAAAGAAAATAAACTATGATATAAATGATCTTAATATCAGGGGAAAAGGAGGCCGTGGGATGAACAGGCACAGAACCATTTTCGAGGATATCTATAACAGGATAAGCGATGATCTCAGGCTGAAATGCACTCTTTCCTTCAGCCCGGCCCGTGACAGAGGGTTCTGGGATGGCTTTTTACGGGAGGGCAGAAACCGGGAGATCGGAAGAGAGGTCATAAGCCGGGGGGAGAGGGCTCTTAAGGCAGATTATCCCCGGATACTGATCTCGGATTACAGGGAATTTTCCCAAAACGGCAACAGGGTGCATTTTGAGACAAAATATTTTGAAAGAAGAAGGATGCTCTGCGATCTGATATTTGCCGAATGTGTTGAATACAGCGGGCGTTTCATGGATAAGCTTCTGGATGGCCTTTACCTGATACTGGAGGAGACAAGCTGGTGTCTGCCGGCTCATAATTCCTACATAAGGGATACGAAGCAGCTTCCGCTTCCCTCGGATGATAAGCCTGTGATAGATCTTTTTTCGGCGGAGAGCGCGGCCCTTGTGGCATTAGCCGGGCTTTTGCTTCGGGACGAGCTTTCAGGGATAAGCCCGTTTATAAACGAATATATCGAACACGAGCTCAGGCGGCGTATTTTTACCCCCTATCTTTGTGAGCATTTCTGGTGGATGGGAAACGGAAGGGAGCCTATGTGCAACTGGACCCCCTGGATAACCCAGAACGTGCTTATCGCCTTCTTTGCGGGAAGGGAGAATAATACAGACAGGGAGCTTCTGAAGCTGGCAGTAAAACAGGCCGCATATTCTCTGGATCGCTTTCTTGACGACTACGGAGAGGACGGATGCTGTAATGAGGGCGCGCAGTATTATTCCCATGCGGGGCTCTGCCTTTTCGGCTGTGTGGATATTCTTGACCGTGTAACCGGGGATGGCTTCAGGGATGCCTTTGAAGCCCCTCTTATCAAAAATATCGCTTCCTATATAATAAGGATGTATGTGGGCAACGGATATTATATAAACTATGCTGACTGCTCACCCTTCCCCGGCAAAAGAGGAGTAAGAGACTTTTTGTTTGCGCTTGCCACTCAAAACCCGGAATACGCTGCCTTTTCCGCTGCCGATTACAGAACGCTTCCCTTGCGGGAAAAGGTTTTGAGCGATGAGTGGAACCCGTATTACAGGCTGCTGTCCCTTGTTCATCACGATGAAATCTGCGCTTATCAGAGTGTTGAAGGACTTAAGGGCGATCCCCGTGTTCGGAATTTGCCGGCAGATTCTTTTCGGCCCGTGGAGGAAGGGGATTGTGTGGACATAAAGCCCGGGGATTTCTTTTTCGAAAGTGTGGGGCTTATGGTCGCAAGAGGAAAGCATCTCACCCTTGCGGCAAAGGCCGGGGATAACGCAGACAGTCATAATCACAACGATGTGGGAAGCGTGACGCTCTATAAGGATAACAGGCCCCTTCTTATAGACCTGGGGGTGGAAACCTATACCGCAAAGACCTTCTCGCCGCAGAGATACGAGATATGGACCATGCAGTCAGGCTATCATAATACCGTGAATTTTTGCGGGGATGGCGGGCTTATCATGCAGAAGGACGGAAAACAGTACGCTGCCCGTGAGGTTAAAACGGTTTTGTCGGAAGGCAGGGCATCGCTATCCATGGAGATTTCCGGGGCTTTCGGCGACAGCCGCATCCGAAGCGTGTTAAGGACGGTCACTCTTTGCAAAAATGACCCGGAGGCTGAGGAGGTAGTGATAGAGGACGCCGTGGATTCTGAGCTTTCGGGTGTGCTTACCTTTATGACCTGTGAAAAGCCGGAAACGGTGAGGGACGCAGATGAAGGAAGTGTACTTATCAGGATAGGAAGCCTTGGAGAGATAGAAGCCCGGGGGATAAGGAGCGTTGTTTTCGAAACCTGCCCGATCACCGATGAGAGGCTTGGGAAGGCATGGAAGGATGACTGTTACAGGATATTGCTGGTGCAGGAAAAGGGGAGGTCTGAGGTTTACATAAAATGATTAAAGCTTACTGTTCACGTATTCCCGGGGGCTCATTCCCTCCACCTTTTTAAACACCTTGGAAAAATAATAGGCCGACTCAAAGCCCAGGGCATCGGAGACCTCGTAGACCTTCATATCCTCCTTTAAAAGAAGCTCCTTGGCTTTTTCGATCTTCCGTGTGCTTACGAATTCGGAGAAGCCTACGTCGGTGTTCTTTTTAAATATCGAGGAGAGATAGGCGGGAGAGAGGCCAAAGACCTCTGCCACCTCGTTAAGCAGGAGCCTTCCGTCAAGGTTCTGTTCTATGTATTCCTGAATGGAGGCGATCAGCCTGTCTTTGCCGGAGCGGCGGTTGGAGCCCACTATATGGGAGAACAGTCTTACGGGATTGCTCTTATCGGTATGCGCCACTGCAGTGCGTGCTTCCTCAAAGGAGGTATGGATATCGAGAGGATCCGAAACTGCGGTTCCTATCCCGAAGCTCAGCCCGACGTTGAAATAGCTGTCTATCATGGCTATGGCATTTTCAAGTGCATCGATGATCTGCTTCATGGCATCCGCCACGGGAGTTTCCTCTCTAAAGTAAAAGATATAGGTAAAGTGCCTCAGATCATTTGATACCGTATAGCAGGGAGAATATCTTTCTGTTATCTCATTTGCCATATTCAGGCAGGAGGTATAAAGGGACAAAAGCTTTGCCTGCGGGAGAGGGCTTTTTGTGTCTATTTGTCCGAAAACCGCTATATAGCGGGTAAAGGAGAAGTCCATCCTGTTATCCCGTATCTGTGCCTTAAGAGTCTCGGGATCCGTTATTACATGATTTAAGAGCCTTATAAGGAACTTTTGTCTGAATTCCTCGAGAGAGGCGGCATCCTTGACCGCTGTGCTTCCTGCCCTGACATCCTCATGAGCTTCGATCCTTTTTACAGCATGTTCAAGCGCCTTTGAAAGGATCGCGGGAGACAGCTCGATCTTTACAAGGTAATCCACCGCATCTTTGGAGAGGGCCCGCCTTGCCATTTCGAAATCCTCATAGGCCGTAAGCAGTATGAACACCGGAAGAAACCCGAAGCGCTTCGAGGATTCCTCTATCAGCTCAAGGCCCGTCATAACGGGCATCTTAATATCGGATATGACTATGTCGGGGCGAAGCTCCTCTATGAGCTTAAGGGCATCTCTTCCGTTTGAGGCGCTTCCCACGACCTCATAAACCTGCTGCCCGGACTTATCCTGAGGGTCGGAGGCCAGCATGGTCTTTAAACCGATCTGCACAAGCGGCTCGTCATCGACTATAAGTATCCTGTATTTTTCCGTGCTCATATCATCAAACCTCCTCTTGTGCCGATTTGCCGGGGCAAATCGTGCGCTTCGGCTCAACCTTCAGGTTGA
>DNAD01000242.1 GCA_003484785.1 Lachnospiraceae bacterium | reverse complement strand
CCAAAAGGCTGTGAATAGTAACCTGCCCGGAAAGTAAATAATAATACCATCTTGAAGTTCTGTCACAGATATAATATGATAGCCATGGATGTGGGTGACGGATAACACCGCCTACATCCTGTTCTCAGATTTATGGATTTTCATCTGCCATTATATCTTCCCTGCTGCAGGCAGCACGCATTTTTGATTATGAGATATAGAAGCATAAACCACTATGGCTATGACAGAAGCCGGTACGAGGACTGTATCGATCTGATACATGATACGAATTATAATCACATACTCATCCTTAATACCTGGTTTATGATCCTTACCACTGTTTTTATGATCCTGTCGGGGCTTAACCGTTTTGGAGTCGACAAACGTCAGTTCGGCCTGTATCTGGTATTCTCCGTGATTTCCCTGGTTTTTGAGATCGTACTTATTGTTTTCAAAGGGTTCGTGCTGCGTTATGCCCGGCTCTTTGCTCACCTGAATATCCTGATCCTCATGGTGTTCAGTATCTACGCTTCCCTTGCCCGGCCCTATCTTGCCGCGACAATGTTTCTGGTCCTGGTTGTTCTGGTTGCGGTGACCTATATTGATACCATGCTGAGCATGACGATAGTGCTTATCCTGTACAGCTGTGCCTTTCTCTATACCTCCAATCTTAAAAAGCCGGAATCCATCGCACAACTGGATCTATACAACGTTACGGTATTTCTTGTTCTCGCCATCGTGCTCCATTTTACCTTCCAGCACGCAAAAATGAAGGAGTTTTATACGCTGCAGAAGAACATGCAGATCCAGAGGGATCTGGAGATACGCTCCAGCTTTGATACACTTACCAACCTCTTAAACCGCGCCAGATTCTTCTCTGTTGCCGGTGAAGTCGTTCGGAGCTACAACGGCAGTGAGTATATAGCGGCCTGTGTCCTTGATCTTGACAGTTTCAAGCAGATAAATGACAGGCTGGGGCATCAGATGGGTGACAAGGCTATCCAGGTAACAGGAAATATCATAGCCGAAACGCTTTCAATAGACATGCTGGAAAAATGGTCCTTTACCGAACGGGCAGTCAGCGAAGGGCTTAGCTTCGCAGGAAGGCTCGGCGGCGATGAATTTATCATGATGGTTCGGGGCAGACAGAAGGATGACATCCGTAAGCTTCTGGAAACGATCCTTAAAAAGCTTAACGGAGTGCGCATAGGAGAACTTAACGGTATCCACGCCTCACTTGGCGTCACGGAGATAAGGGTATCGGACAGGGATATGGACAGCGCCTATAACAGAGCCGACGACGCGCTCTATGAAAGTAAGAAGGCCGGAAAGAACCGGATCACGTTTGAGGGGGAGGATTGAGTATGAGAGTTGTTGAAAATGGCCTTATCCTGTGCGGCATCATACTTATGGTTTATAATACGATACAATCATTCCACTTTTTCAGTGTTCAGAAGGATATCATCATAGACTGCAGCGGCAGACAGAAGGCTCTGCTTTACGGCTCTTATGCGGGAAGCATCATACTTTGCGCCATGTATCTGGCCGCGATGTTTACGGGAGAGACTGATATTTCAGAGGGTGTGATCCTGTTTCTTACTGCCCTGATCTATACCCTGATCCTGCAGTGGTGTTTTACATCTGTCACCAATGTCAAGGGCAGGACCAGGGAGATCTCGGAAGCCCTTATCGGGGTCATCGAAGCCGGTGATGCCAATCTTGACGGCCATTCCATCCACGTAATGGATCTGACTATGCTGATCTATGATTATCTGCCGGCATCATACCAGAGCCTGCTTAAAGCGGAAAATCTCAGATACGCGGCTTTGCTTTTAGATCTGGGAAAGCTTGGTATTCCGGGAAGGATCCTGAACAAACCCGGAAAGCTTGAGGATGCCGAATGGGATATGATGCGAAGGCACCCCGAGATCGGTGTAAAGGTCTTAAAGCCCGTCAGATCCTTTGATGAGATCGCAGACTGGATCATGTACCATCATGAGCGGGTCGACGGCGGCGGTTACTACCACCTTAAGGGAGACGAGATACCCCTTGCGGCCAGGATCATCGCGGTCGCCGACACCTACTCCGCCATCGTAATGGTGCGTTCCTACAAGCCCTCCCGTTCCTATGACGATGCCATGGCAGCTCTTAAGATAGCGGCAGGAACCCAGCTTGATAAGGAGCTTGTTGATATTTTCAGCGAGATTCCCAGAGAAAAGGTCGAAAAATGCACCCGACAGGTGCAAAAAAAGATGGAAGCCTTCCTGAACGAAGATTTCAGGGATGATTACGTTTAAGGGGCTGTATCGGGCAGCCCTGAGAGCTGTTCATTCCCGGCCTGCCTTTCTCAGCTTTTTGTCAATATACATCAGCCTGTCGGCCTCCTCCGTATATTCGTTAAGAGTCATTCTGTCCTCCGGATCCGTGATCACAAAACCGGTACTTATCCCCGGAACAGCCGGCAGATTCTTTTTCTGTGCCTCCTCATGAACAGATCTCTTTATTCCGTCTATGATAGATGTGACATCTTCCTGCTCTGCCGCTGCAGTGATGATAAGGAACTCATCTCCTCCGAAGCGTACCGGAATGGCATCGCCGGAGATATTTGACTGTATGGCATCGGCTACACAGCATACCGCGTCGTCGCCGCAGGCATGACCGAAGGTATCATTGAAATATTTCATATCATCCATATCGATAAAGATGACCCCCAGTCTCCCGCCCTTGTCCTGAGTCTTCCTGAACAGGTCAAAGGCCAGCCGGTGATATCCGAGCCTGTTGAAAAGCCCGGTCAGATCATCCTTCATCGATATCCCCGACAGCATCTGATTCAGATATTCCAGCTTCTTTCCGGCAAAGAAGCTCCTGAGCGCCATGGTAAGGGAATTGGCCACTGACGCGATATTTTTGGTATGAAGTATCTGCGTGCAGCCGCATATCACAAGATACCCCACCGTTTCCTCCATAAAATGCAGCGGAACAAAAAGATAGTCTCTCCCACCCTCTTTTGAAGCGAAGGCAGGGAAAATACCCTTTATCATTTTCCCGGGGTAAGCCGCTCCCTTTTCTTCCTCCCAGGAAAACACCAGCTCCATGCTTTCGGGATATCCTTCCGTTTTTAATCCGGTGTTCTGATTTCTGGCCTGCCCCGTACTCTGATCGAGCCGGATCTTGCTGCCGTAATCATATAACGCCCTGTCAAGGACCAGGTAAAAGCCCCTGCACTGTATAGAAGGGATCAGATTCTCAAGGGCTCTGCACATCTCTTCCACGGAACCGCATCCGGGAAGCCTGTACTGAACTGTACACAGCCTGTTGTTAAAGGATTCATTATAGAGATCACTGTACAGGGCCTCAGCCACGCGATCGGCAAACGCATATCCGGAAGGATGCTCGGAGCCCGTTGATTCTCTTAGTATCAGCTTTGTCGGAGTATAGGTCTGTCTGGGAACATCCTCCTTATTCCATATTCTGCGGATAAGATCGATGCAGGCTTCCCCCATTGTAAAGGAGAGCTGATCCACCGTGGTCACGGTCGGTGTCAGATAGGCCGAAATATCCAGATTGTCAAACCCTGTTACCATCAGATCCTCAGGGATACGTATTCCTTTTTTTGCCGCCGTCTGACAGACCCCGAGAGCTATCATGTCGTTGGCACAGATCACAGCCTGGGGCAGCTTCCCCTCAAAGCGCTCATAAAGCCGAATAAAACCGTGTATCCCGGTCTCCAGCGCAAAGTTCTCCGAGTAAAACCGTTCGTCTTCACAGGGCAGGCTGTTAAAGCTGCAGTATTCTCTCAGAGCACCGGTGCGGACCTGATTCTCGAAATTATCCGCCGGCCCCATCAAAAACCAGAAGGAAGAAAGACCCAGCTGTTTATGCAGATACTCGACCATGGAGATCATTGCAATCCTGTTATCTATCCCGATATAATAGAAATCCGCAATGAGGTTGGCCAGGCAGATCACCGGTTTATGTGAAGCCGCTGCCGCCCTTATGACATAGGAGGCTCCTCTGGCCCCGTATCTGTTCTGATCATTGTTATAATTATTATTGATATCCAGAAAGATCCCGTCAAAATCGGAGAAGACAGGGAGCCTGTAGATATTATACTCCCCTTTGTTATGAGCCGGCTCGTACTCCGCAAGACCGGCGCTTCTGAAAATATACAGCTCGATCGGCTCACCGGTTTTCCTTATGGCCTCGCAAAAGCCGGAGACACGTGCATAAGTAAAGTTTCTACTGCCATCATCCAGGATATATGCGACCCTCTTCATTTTCCCTCTCCGTTATTTATCTTTACTCATCCGGAAACGCTGGTTTTACGATAATAGTTTATCCGTTACGGCATGATATTGAAATACGAGCTTTTCAGGGCACTTCACGGTGATGTCCGCTTTTTCTCCGGGCGCTCCCTTTGTATACAGCAAAGCCCCGTAGCGCATATA
>DNAD01000231.1:2355-3957 GCA_003484785.1 Lachnospiraceae bacterium | reverse complement strand
CCCTCCATGGTGGCAACAGCGGGAGAATGCTTGTATTCGATAAGCTCGAATTTTCCGTCCTTCCTTCTTATGGCAGGATGCTCATGACCGGCGTTGGCGGCAACTCCCTTACCTGTATTAAGGTCTATTATAGCAAGCCATACCGTAACGAAGAGCTCTGCTTCATTTCCTTCACACAGCTGATTATTGACCTCGGTAAGCACCTCTGCAGGCCCGCCTCCCATAATGGTCCTGTTCTTTATGAGCGTCTTGGCGATCACCATGAAGAGCGCCGCAGGCACTCCCTTTCCGGATACATCCGCCACCACCAGCGCTATATGATCCTCATCCACCAGGAAGAAGTCGTAAAAATCTCCTCCCACCTCCTTTGCCGGATCCATCGTGGCAAAGAGACCGAATTCCGTGTTGTTGGAGAAAAGAGGGAATATCCTGGGCAGCATATCCGCCTGGATCTGGGTCGCAACATTAAGCTCCGCACCTATCCTTTCCTTCTCCGCGGTCACCTTCTGGAGATTTGTCATGTAGTCCTTAAGCTCAACTATCATCCCTGCGAAATGATCCGACAGGCTTGTTATCTCATCGCTGCCGTTCTCCTGCTCAAGAATGGTCTTTGCGATAGAGTCATCCTTTTCCTTTCCATACTTTACAACGCTGCTCTCAAGCTGCACGATACGATTGATAAATACTTTCTTTGTTATGAATCCGATCAGGATCAGACCGATAATGAGCACCAGCAAAGAACCGGCCACCTGGCTTGCCACTGCGGTAGCAATTGCCTTATCCACAGCATCTACGGAAATATCGGCACATATCATGCCGATCTTCTCATCGCCCACCCACAGGGGTGAATAGGCCGTGTATACATGACCGAATTCATTATTCATTTCATCAAATACTCCCGGGTTTTTTCCGGATTCCCAGGCCTCCCACATAACCGGGAATTTTGCAGGATCCTCATATATATCGAGATTTATGACAATATACTTTTCACCGTCGATCTCGGTCTCCTCCGGCGCAGGGTCGATAAAATAGATCATATGATCCTCGGAGGAGGGGTAGATAAAGTAAGCATATTTAAGCCCAAAGGATTCTTTGGCTTCTTCAAAAACGGCCCTCCAGTAATTAAGCCGGTATTCCGCATAAGCCAGCTTCACCTCGGGATCCAGATCTTCTATCCCGATATCCATACCCAGGGTTTTCCCGGAAAGCTTTTTAAGAAACAGCTCCTCAAAATGTTTGTACTGAGGCTCGTAGTCTATGGGCTCCCCGGCAGGTAAACGTATCTCATCCTGATGCTCTTCTACATAATCAACAAGGAGCTTAAATTCATTTCCTTCCATAAGGATACGGTTATTCAGGTGATCCGTGATACTGTTTAAGTTATCCTCAAAGTTTTCAAAATAGATCTCCCTCTCATTGATCGTCGTATAGACGATACTCAGGATCATGCTCAGCAACCCGAACAGCCCGAATATCAAGGTGAATTCCCTTAAAAGACCACCCTTCTTTTTTCCCAAATGCCTTTCATTCATCCTTTGATCCCTCCCTTGTTATCCACTCTTTGATATGGCAGCTTATCAGGCTCCTGTACCTGTTTAAAAA
>DNAD01000231.1:0-2335 GCA_003484785.1 Lachnospiraceae bacterium | reverse complement strand
GTCATATGTCCGTTCTCATCCTCCGGTATGCTTAAGGCTTCTCCCTTCTTCGACGAAAGCTCCTTCCAGGGATCGTCCGGATACGGCTCCACCCGGATATCCGCCCCCGTGCCCCGGGCATCGCTCTGCCCGGCAGACTGATCGGTCAGGCACGGATCAATCCCTTCCGGCCCGGTCCTCATTTCCCCGCTCTCATCCTTACCGGTAAGAAGGATGGAATAGACCGGTGCATGGATACGCTCCTTTGTGACCAGAGGAAAGGCCATGTTGGAGGCGTATACGAGATAGGTTTCGTAAAGGGCATGAAGATAAGCATCATCCGGCGTTTCCCCGTGAGCCCTTAAGCTTTCTCTCAGAAATTCCGTTATATCAGGCTCCTCATCCGTATCACCGGCCTTTCCCGTATAAGTATTCTCCTCATAATTTCCGAAAAAGATCTCCTGCGCGGTATACAGACACTCCTCCTTCGTCATTTCAAAGGAGTCCTCCCCGTCACCGATATATGGCAGTGCATCCAGCATGATAAGGCATCCCGCCTTTAAGCCCTGTTTTTCAAGCATTCCTGCCAGTACATGGGCGGCCGAGCCTCCCTGGGAATATCCGATCAGGATATCTCCTTCCTTAAAGAGCCTCTCCAGAGCCTTCATATAGCCGTGGATAGTATCATGCCAGAGATCCTTCTCTTCGGGATCGAAGCTTTTCAGCTCCTCCATGCTCATTTTCCCGAACCTGCTGTATTTTATATCGGTAAGTCCGTAGATACAGCCCGCGTATTTCAGCTCTTTTATAAGATCCGCGTAGCAGAGTGTCATGCCTCCGGAGGGCGGTATGAAAAACATGGTCGGAAGACTTCTGTCCCCTTCGTTTAGAAGGACGCATCCGTTGATATCATCCGGGCTCTTTTCCGCAAAGGACTGTCTGGTAAGGCGCTCTCTGTACTTTCTCATAAGAAGGCCGCCCAGGCTTTGAGGGGTGGGATGCTCCATGATATCCGCCCTGTTGACCCCTTCCTCGTAAAGCGCGGACAACAGCTTCATAAGATCAATGGAATTACCTCCCAGCTCGAAGAAAGAATCATTTCTTCCTGCCCGGTCGATCCCGAGTATCCGCTCAAACAGGCCTGCCACCCTCTCCTCGAAGGGATTCTGGGGAGGCTCGTGTGTTGCGGAGCGCTTAAGCTCGGGCGCCTTAAGCTTCTTTCTGTCGATCTTTCCGTTAAAATTAAGAGGGAACCGATCAAGCTTAACAAAATAATCCGGAACCATATAATAAGGAAGATGCTGTCCCAGATACTGCCTGAGCCTTAAGGTATCAAGCTCCTCTTCTCCGGTTATATAGGCGCAGAGATACGGATCGCTCCGTCCGTCCTTACGGTTAAGCACCAGTACCTCCGAAACGCCCTCGTACTGCCTGATGCAGCTTTCGATCTCTCCCAGCTCTATGCGGAAGCCCCTGACCTTGACCTGAGAGTCGGTCCTGCCTCCGTACATGATGGAACCATCCGGCCTGAATACGCCAAGATCCCCGGTCCTGTATATCCTGCCCTCTGCAAAAGGGTTCTCCACAAAAGCCCTGTCAGTGAGCTCTTTACGATTATGATATCCTCTTGCGAGCCCTCCCGCAATACATATTTCACCTTTTTGGCCTATCCCGCACAGCTTCCTTCCCTGAAGGATATAGATCCTCCTGTTCAGATAAGGTCTTCCTATAGGAACGGACAGCTCCTCTTCGGGATTATATTCATGGGCTGTGGCATGTACACAGGCCTCTGTCGGACCATAATCATTTACCACAAGCCCGGCATTTTTATAAAATCTCTTAAACAGAACCGGATCAGCCTCATCTCCGCAGAAGCTCACTACCCTGATCCCCTTAAAATCATCCGGGTCAAATACCCTTAAGAAGGCGTTGGTACCCCCTAAGAAGCTGATATGATTCTTTTTACAGTAGCGCGCCATCTCCGGAGGCGATCCCATCAGACCCTTAGGCATGATACAGACACTACCGCCTTCCGAAAGAGTAACGAACATCTGCTCAATGGACATGTCGAATACATAATTCGTCAGCAGCAGCACCCTGTCATCATGGAAGGATCCGTACATCGCTTCGTGGGAGCAGATCATGTCAGACAATGTCTTATGCTCGATCTCCACTCCCTTGGGATTTCCCGTCGTTCCCGAGGTATAGAGCATATAGGCGATACGGTTCCAGAGCTTCTCCGTCTCCATGGGCGGCCCCGCCTGATCTGTTGAAAACAGCTCTTCAGAAAGCTCTATTACCGGGATCGACAGCTCATCAAAAACCCTCTCCGGCATACTGCGCCGATCTGCCTCGC
>DNAD01000008.1 GCA_003484785.1 Lachnospiraceae bacterium | reverse complement strand
AGCTTTCGTTGACCGGAATAATTAAGAAAGGATGAAGACGGTGGATATCACAGGAGTAAAGAATCTGGTATTTGATATGGGCAATATACTCATAGGCTTTCGATGGAAGGATATGCTGGAGATTGACCGCGGGCTGGAACCCGAAAGGGCAAGGGCTGTAGCCAGAGCGGTTTTCAGATCGAAGCTCTGGGAGGAATACGATATGGGGGATCTGACTCCCGACGAGCTGAAGGAAGGCTTTGGGAGAACAGAGCCCGGGCTGTATGAGGACATCGAATGGTTTTTGGACAATGCCGGGCAGATGGGCGTTGACCGGCCCGGAACATGGGAACTGGTAAACAGGCTCAAAAGGGAAAAGGGGTACAGGCTGTATGTACTTTCCAATTATTCCGAACGGCTTTATGCCCTTCATGCCGCGGGAGCCGAAAAGGCCATTGACTTTGACGGAAGGCTGGTTTCCTATGAGGTTCATCTTGTCAAACCCGACCCCGCTATCTACCTGGCCCTGCTTGATAAATACGGGCTGAAGGCAGAGGAGTGTGTCTTCATAGATGACGTATCTGCGAATACGGAGGCAGCCGCCGGGGTTGGAATGAAGTCGTTCAATGTAAAAACAGAGGAAGCGGTCAACGAATTACTGAGCGGATGGCTTAAATGACCATGCTAGTCAAAGTTTTTAGAAAAAGTTAACATAAATTTTAAAATTGGTATTGACACCTTTTAAAAGCATGTGCTAATATAACCGTGTTATATAACAACAAGGCATGATCGAACTTAAGAGGCATTTAAAATTAAGCGGATTTTTCGCAAAAAGGGGAGCGATTAATAAGGCGGTCAGGAAGGGTTGACCGCTTCGGTCATGCTGATACGACCGGTTAAGAAGTTGCTGCGGTGAAGGGAAGAAGGCAGAATTGCTGAATAATTAATTTGGGTTAGGGAGCTTAGAAACAATGCCTCCGAAAATAAAGGTTTCCAGGGAGCAGGTGCTTGATACGGCATTTGAGATGACAAGAGAAGAGGGCTTTGAGGCCTTGACCGCAAGAAAGCTTGCATCAAGACTGGGTTCATCCACACAGCCGATATTCCGGGCCTATGAGAATATGGAAACCTTAAAGGAGGATCTTTACTACAAGAGCGTGGATTTTTTTTCCGGGGAGATGTTAAAGTCTGTGGGTTCGGGGGAGCCCGCGTATCTCTCAATGGGGATGTCCTATATCGAGCTTGCCGTTGGGGAACGGCACCTGTTCGGGCTGGTTGCTTCCATTGAAGAGCACAAAGGGGAAGAGATACACGAATTCCTGCAAAGAGGAGATGGCAGGGAGCTTCTTGAGGAATTGCCGGATGCGGGTGATCTTACACCGGAACAGAAGAGGGAACTGTTCAGCATGGTATGGATGTTCACCCATGGCGTGGCTACTCAGGTCACAAGCGGGATCGTGAAGCTTGGTGATAAGCAGATAAGGGAGATGCTCAGCCGCGCCTACAACGGATTTCTAAGCACTCTGAAATGAGAGTATGGGGACTGCTTGGTACGGGTTTACGCATTTAGCGTGCGATCTTGAAAAACGGGACTGCGTTTGATGGCTGTAAAGGTACCGAACAGCTGAAGAGTATGATGATGCGGGTTTGAGGGAGCCCGCAAGGGGTATCCGGGGGGATAAAATTGCAAAAAAGAAGAAGCAAAGGGGATCACAGATCCGGACGCGGTTCAGGGCGCCGGATCGACAGGATCCTCAGGAGGGTATTGCTGTTTCCTGCAAGATTTCCAAGGCTTCGGCTTGAAACGGTTGATATGCTGAGGAAGGTATGTGAACTGAGCGGTGTATCTCTGGTATTGACACTGATGGTACTGATGGTGGCCGAGAGGGGGCCTGCCATTATGGCGACTGTCATAGCGGCGGTTGTGTTTGTAACATCGTTTGTACTGATAAGGCTTCGTAGTTATCAGGACAGGCTTATAGATCACGGATACATGAGATAAAACAGGAAATTTTTCTACGATGAGAGGGATATAAGGGGTTTTGAGAAAGGCAGATCATGGGGGATGATTCTGCTTTTTTCTTTTGCCTTTGTTGTATATCCGGCATATATGTGCTATAGTATAGAAGGTTACCGGTTACTATTTGACAGCATATTTTTTTCATTTACTATTTTTCATGTGAATAAGACCAGAGACGGATTTCGAAGCTTTTCTTCATTATCAAAAATTAATATCATCTCAGCGATCATTTTCATATTGTCCGTAGTGTTTATCCTGACTCTCCGTGATATGGGTACAGGAGCTGTTTTTCGATGGATAATATGTCTGTTTTGTATTTCTCTCTTTCTGAGGCCTCTTTTAAACCTTAGGGCTCTGAAACTGTTCGACGGGGGCTTTTCCATATCAATGGGACTGGGGACGGGAATGTCCTTTCTTCTGGTCTGGTTTTTTTCGGCTGCAGGGCTTATCAGCTTCAATACCCCTGCCTGTGTGGCGGGACTGCTTTTTTTGACTGCGATAGTCAATACTCTGAGCATAAAAGGCAGGACGGTTTTTAAATGGGATAAAAGAGAGCTTAGCCGTTTCATGCTGGGCTTTGCCCTGTTTATGGTCCTTTTTTCCGCAGCCTTTTACGTAAAGGGCTTTAAAGCTTCCCTGGACAGCCAGACCGAACAGTTTATGGATTACGGTTTTATGCAGACCATGTACAGGCAGAAGGAGCTGGCCCCCTACGATATGTGGTTTTCCGGAAGCAGGCTGAATTACTATTATCTCGGGCAGGCCATGGCGGTGTATCTGTGCAGGCTTTCCCTTGTAACGCCGGAGTACGGCTATAACCTTATGCTGTGTACGATCTTTGCGGCTGTTTTTATGATGGCAGCTTCGCTTACAGGATCGGTGGCCTCCTTTTTTAGCAGGGAGGTGTCCCCTGTCAGGTATCTCTATCGGGCGGCAGGCGCCCTTATAGGCGCTCTTCTTACGATCTGCGGCGGCAACGGCCATTATCTTATATATGGAAAGCTTCTGCCCTTTGTCGAAAGGATCACAAAAAAGGAGCTGGTAAAGGACTTCTGGTTTCCTGATTCGACTGCGTTCATCGGAAATTTCCCCGAGGTGGATGATAAGGGGAAGCACGAATTCCCTTCTTATACCATGGTGCTTGGCGATCTGCATGCCCATGTCTGTAACATGCTCTTTACGATCCCGCTTCTGACCCTGCTTCTTGACTATGCCGCGGCATCAATGACCGGCGCCGATGCCGGCCCTTGCAGGACACCGGATAAAACGGAGGAAAAGAAAACCGCCAATTTACAGGAGCATGGAAAGAAAAGTGAATTCATGCATGTGCTGAAGGAGGTTAAAAAGGACAGCTATAAAGCAGAGCTTGAAAGAGAACGGAATAAGGAGGCGGGCGCTTCGAAACCCGTCGAAAAGAGGGTAGTACCGGCGGTTAAGGCCCTTTCCTTTGCCGACTTTGATAAAAGAGAGCTGTACTCAGGCTTTATCTTCCTTACCGCTCTCCTGCTCGGACTGTTCAGCGGGGTGAATTACTGGGACTTCCCTATATACTTTATAATCGCCGGGGCGGTCATTTTGTTCTGCGATTACAGGAAGTACGGCATCAGTGTAAGGACCACGCTTTTTGTCCTTCTAAAGGGTCTGATCATCCTTATCATAGAAAGCATTGTAATGCTGCCCTTCAGTCTCAATTTCGAAAAGATATCCTCGGAGATCGGGCTGTGCGACAGACATACCGCTCTCTGGCAGCTGGTCCTTATCTGGGGCTTCAGGATATACGGGGCAGGCGCCCTTCTCGTATATATCATTCTTCACATCAGAAGGGAAAAGAAAGCAAATTCCATGGAGCTTGCGCTGATCGCCCTGATATCCTGCGCCGTCGGGCTCATCATCATGCCTGAGATCATTTATGTCAGGGATATCTACGGGGATGCCTATCAGAGATATAACACCATGTTCAAGCTGACCTATCAGGGCTATATCCTGTTTGGTATAATCATAGGCATAGCGATACCGTTACTTTTAAGCTCGGGAAGGGCTGCCAGGATAAATGCCGTTCTTTTCATCATCCTGGGTCTGTTTTCGGCCACCTACATCACTACCTCCTGTAAGATGTGGTTTGGAAATGTGTTCAATGATGATCTTCGTCAGGGGATCTCTGCCGTGGATTTTATGAGAAGGGGAGACAACGATTATTCCCTTGAATGGGGAGCGATCGAATACTTAAACAGCCTTGAGGACAGGCATATCAACATAGTTGAGGCCGGGGGCACCAGCTATCAGCCGGATTGCAAGCTCTCCGTATTTACCGGGGCCAATACTGTCATAGGCTGGTATGTGCATGAATGGCTGTGGAGGAACGATTCCGATATAGTCGGCAGACGTACGAGCGAGGTCAGGATGTTCTATGAGGGCGGAGACCTGGAATACTGCAAAGATTTTATCGACCGGTACGGGGTGGAGTATATCTATATAGGCCCCAGGGAATATAATTATTACAATATTAATTTCTACGGCTTCTGGGAGCTTTGCACAGAGGTGTGGGCAAATGATAACTACAGGCTTCTCAGGGTAGACTACAGGTAAGG
>DNAD01000129.1 GCA_003484785.1 Lachnospiraceae bacterium | reverse complement strand
CAACCTACGAAAAATCTTTTATGTTGACTCAATATATATGAGACTGGTAAAATTATATATAATGCGGTGTTGAAGGGCAGGATAGCTTCGGACCGTTTTGATATGAAAACTCTTATATGTATGAAAGGGGACTTTAAAATGTGGAGTATCAAAGAGGTTAAACAAAAAGGTAAGGCCGCCATGAAGGCAAACTACTGGATGACCTTTGCAGTATCTCTTCTGATGATGGTGCTGATCGGAGGGGGCGGGGGAAGCGTGGCCAGATCAGTCCACAGTACCGTTGATCAGCAGCTGGATATCAAAAACGGGGTTGAAAATGTGTCCGGTAATGAGAATAACGGAGCTGCCGCGGAGGCAGAGAATATTGCTTCCGAGATCGTGGAAAATATCAATGATATGTCGGATATGGAGCTTGCGGCCCTGATTACGATGCTTATGACTGTATTTGCCGCAATTACGGTTCTGAGCATCTTCTATACGTGCTTTAATCTTTTGATAACCAAGCCGCTTGAGGTGGGCTTCATGAATTTCTTTGTAAAAAACAGTGAGGCTCCTGCCGCCTTCGGTGAGATAAAGAGAGCCTTCAGCCCGTCCTGGATGGGAAATGTCCTGACGATGTTCCTCAGATCGTTATACCTGTTTTTGTGGACAATGCTGTTTATCATTCCGGGGTGTGTAAAAATCTATTCTTATGCCCTGGTTCCCTATATCCGTGCCGAAAGGCCCGAGCTTGGGGCAAACGAGACCATTACTCTTTCCAGAAAGCTTATGAACGGCAATAAGTTCAGGATGTTTTTGTTCGATCTTTCATTTATCGGATGGGAGATTTTAGCTCTTCTTACCTGCGGGATACTGAACGCGTTTTATGTAATGCCTTATTATAACTGCAGCAAAGCAGAGATCTACAGGAGCATTCTTTCAGAGAATGCCGGTGAATACTAATATCAGGAGGGATTATGAGGAGACTTGCAAAAAAAGGAAATATGAATGAAAGGATCGATGTGGTCCTCAGGAAGTTTCGTTCAAGGATGAGCTCCTATCCTCCCGGAATGTGCCCGCTGGTTCTTTACCGGTCACTCCTTCAGGTATCAATGAACCAGTCCTGCGGAAAGTGCGTTCCCTGCCGTGACGGGCTTGTGGAGGTTGACAGGCTGCTTAAGGATATCCTTAACGGGGATGCCGAAATGGATACTCTTGAGAATATGAAGGGGCTGTGTGAGATGATCGCGAAAACCTCCGATTGCGCGGTAGGTGTTAATGCTGCCAATCTTGTGCTTGACAGCTTAAGGGACTTCAAAGACGAATATATCAGTCATATTGAAAAGGGGCGCTGTGTAATGGAAGCGGCACAGACCGGGGACGGGCTTAAGGATGAGCTGCCGCCCTCCCAGACGGTTCCCTGCATAACGCTGTGCCCGGCTCACGTTGACGTACCGGGTTATGTGGCTCTGATCGGAGCGGGTGACTATGCGGGAGCGGTCAACCTCATACGGGACAGGAATCCGTTTCCCACCGCCTGCGCCATGGTGTGCGAGCATCCCTGTGAGAGAAAGTGCCGCAGGACCATAATAGATGAGGCTATTAATATCAGAGGCCTTAAGAAATATGCAGTGGATCAGGCAGTGGCGGATAAGGTCAGGACTCCTGAAAGAAACGCTTCCACGGGAAAGAAGATTGCGGTTATAGGCGCGGGCCCTTCAGGGCTTACAGCGGCTTATTTCCTGGCGCTCATGGGGCATGCAGTGGTCGTGTTTGAGGAGCATGATAAACCGGGCGGAATGCTGCGCTACGGTATTCCTGAGTACCGCCTCCCCAAAAAGAGGCTTGACGAGGATATCAATGCGATACTTAAGGCCGGAGATATAGAGATCAGAACGAATACAAAGATCGGCAGGGATATTTCCTTTAATGAGATAAGGGATTCTTATGATGCGGTATTTTTAGGGCTCGGAGCCCAGATAGGAAACAGGATGCCCGTTGACAATGCCGATGCCGGAAATGTCATACCGGCGGCCGACTTCCTTCAGGATGTGGCGGGGGGCAAGCCCATGGATCTTACCGGGAAAAAGGTTGTTCTCATAGGCGGCGGAAATGTTGCCATGGATGCCGCAAGGACTGCTGTCAGGCTTAACGCCGAGACCATCCACGTTTTCACCAGGAAAAGAGATGATATAACTGCCCTGGACAGTGAGGTACAGGGAGCCATGCAGGAGGGAGTCCGTTTCAGGACTCTTCTGAGCTTTTTGAATATCGAAAAGGACGAGGAGACCGGAGATGTCTGCGCCGTATGGCTGCAGCCCGAGATAGTCGGTGAATATGATGAGTTCGGTCTGGTAAAGACCGAGCATTCCAGTGCCTATCCCTACAGGTTCAAATGCGATATCCTGATCCTTGGGGTGGGACAGAGAAGCGACGTTAAGGCCTTTGAAGAGGCAGGCATTCCCGTTGTAAGAAGCAGGATTGATGCGGACGAGACCTGCAGCGTAAAGGGAATGAAGGGTGTCTTTTCCGGCGGAGACTGCGTAACAGGACCTTCAACGGCAATAAATGCCATAGCGGCAGGTCAGGTTGCGGCCTTTAACATAGATGAGTATCTGGGCTACCATCATAAGGTGAATTGCGAGGTGACCGTTCCCGAGGCTATGCCGAACAGCTGTGTGCCTACGGGTAGAGCTGAGATCGAGGAGGTGGATCCCTTTGTGCGAAGGGAGAATTTCGATGAGGTGGAGGTGGGCATGACCTACGAGGAGGCCATGCGCGAAGCCGGAAGATGCCTCAGATGCGACTATTATGGCTGCGGTTCGATGGTAGGAGGCAGATGCTTATGATCAATATTACTGTTAACGGAAAAGTTATAAAAGCACAGGAGAACACCACGATCCTGGAAACGGCAAAGGCGGCCGGCATAGATATCCCAACGCTTTGTTATCTTAAGGGGGTAAGCAATATAGGCTCCTGCCGTCTGTGCATGGTGGAGGTAGAGGGCTACGGCTACCTTCTGGCTGCCTGCAAGACAAAGGTCAGAGAGGGCATGGTCATAAATACCGAGTCTGAGAGGATAAGCCTCTACAGAAAAGAAATGCTCAGGCTTATTCTGTCGAATCACAATATTGACTGCATGAGCTGCCCGGCCAACGGAGTTTGCAAGCTTCAGGCCCTCTGCAACAAATATGAGGTTAAGGACAGTTATTATACGGGCTCCAGACGTGCCATCGAGAAAAAGCTTCCCAAGCTCGAGGATAACCCTTATATCACCTATGACCCCAGCAAGTGTATACACTGCCAGCGCTGTATCAGCGTCTGCAATTCTGCCGCGGTCAACGGGACTCTGCAGAGCGGACGTTCCGGAACCTTCCACATTGTTGAGGCTCCGTTTGGGTCAAACTGGAAGAAATCGGGCTGTGAATCCTGCGGAAACTGCGTAGAGGCCTGTCCTACCGGTGCCCTTACCCTTAAACGAAGGGATAAGTTCAGGGAGTGGGAGGTTAAAAAGGTGCTCACAACCTGTCCCCATTGTGCCACCGGCTGTCAGTTCTATCTGGTGGTTAAGGATAACAGGATAGTAAACGTGGAGGCGGCCGACGGGCCTTCAAATCATAAGCTCTTATGCGTCAAGGGGCGTTCGGGCAGCTATGATTTTGTAAACTCTCCGGACAGGCTGACCACACCCCTTATAAAGAACAGGGAAACCGGGGAATTTGAGCCCGCAAGCTGGGAAAAGGCCATTTCCTACACGGCGGAGCATTTCATGGATATAAAGAAGAAATACGGCGGAGATTCTCTTGCCGGCTTTGCCTGCTCGCGTTCGGCCAATGAGGACATTTATATGGTGCAGAAGATGGTCAGAACCTGCTTTGGCACCAACAATACGGATAACTGCGCAAGAGTATGTCATTCGGCCACGGTGGCCGGACTGGCAAAGACTCTGGGCTCCGGAGCCATGACAAATCCGATCTTTGACATTACCCACGATATTGACTGTATCCTTCTGGTCGGTTCCAATCCGGAGGAGGCCCATCCCGTAGTGGGAATGCAGATAAGACGGGCGGTAAAGAACGGAACCAGGCTGATAGTGGTGGATCCGAGAGATATCGGGCTCTCACGCTTTGCCGATATCCACTTAAAGCTGCGGCCTGGAACGAACGTTGCCTTCGCCAACGGAATGATGCACGTCATCATAGAGGAGGGACTTTCGGACGAAGCTTACATTAGCGAGAATACGGAGGGCTATGAGGAGCTTAAGGCTCTTGTGAAGGAATATACTCCCGAAAAGGTCGGGGAGATCTGTCATATCGATCCGGATATGTTAAGGGAGGCAGCAAGGATGTATGCGAAGGCCGCAAAGGCTCCGATCATTTACTGCCTCGGAGTTACTGAGCATTCAACCGGAACAGAGGGCGTTATGAGCCTGTCAAACCTTGCTCTGTTATGCGGAAAGCTGGGAAAGAGCGGCTGCGGTGTCAATCCCTTAAGGGGACAGAACAATGTTCAGGGCGCCTGCGATATGGGAGCCCAGCCCACGGATTATCCGGGCTATCAGAAGGTGGACAAGGATGAGGTCAGAGAGAAATTTGAAAAGGCCTGGGGCGTATCTTTAAGCCCGAAGCCGGGCCTTAAGGCTACCGAGGTATTCCCCGCGGCAATAGAGGGTAGGATAAAGGGACTGTATATCCAGGGTGAGGATCCCATCGTTTCCGATCCCGATACGAAGCATATAATAGCTGCTTTAAAGAGCCTCGAATTCTTCGTGGTTCAGGATCTGTTCATGACGGAGACCGCAAAATACGCGGATGTCATCCTTCCTGCGGTAAGCTATGCCGAGAAGGAGGGCACCTTTACCAATACCGAGAGAAGGGTGCAGCGGATCAGAAAGGCTGTTGAGCTTGAGGGTGATATGAGGCCGGATACGGATATAATCACCGATCTTATGAACGCCATGGGTTATCCCCAGAAAAGTCTGACTGCCGCTCAGATCATGGACGAGATAGCCTCGGTAACTCCCAGCTTTGCGGGGATCTCCTATGAGAGGCTGGATAACGGAGAGAGTCTGCAGTGGCCCTGCAAGGGGAAGGATCATCCCGGAACTCCTATTATGCATGTAGGTCATCCGGCGAGAGGAAAGGCTCTGTTTTATCCCGCGGAATATAAGCCCTCGGCAGAGCTTCCTGATAAGGATTATCCGCTCATTCTGATGACGGGAAGGATCCTCTATCAGTATAACGCGGCTGCAATGACCGCAAGGAGCGAAGGCCTTAACGAGATGGCCGGTGAGGGATATATTGAGGTCAATTACAAGGATGCGAACCGCCTGTATATCGGAAACGGCGAACGTATCATAATAAGAAGCAGAAGAGGAGCCATTACAGCTATCGCCAGGGTCGGCCGAAAGGTGTCCGAGGGAGAGACCTGGATGCCCTTCCACTTCCCGGATTCTCCGGTTAACAGGCTGACAAATGCCGCCCTCGACGAGTTTGCAAGGATACCCGAGTATAAGGTATGCGCCGTCAGGATAGAAAAGATAGGAGACTGGTCGGAGGTGCTATGAATCCGTAACCGCAAAGGCACGACAGTGAGGGTGGCCTGCGCACGGATTTTGTAAGGAAATATGCGCGGTAAACGACAAAGTAAAAAGAGCTTTGTCGTTTACTATAGTTTATGACAGAAGGGAACAGGGGCCATGGACAGAAAAGAAAAAGAGGGCGGCAGAGAAGAAGATCATGGGTTTAAGGCCGCGGTGATCACCGTAAGTGACCGTTCCTTCAGGGGAGAAAGGGAGGATAAAAGCGGGCCGGTTATGTGCTCGATCCTTTCGGAAAAGGGCTATGAGGTAACAGAGACCCTTCTTCTTCCGGACGATGAGGACAAGATATGTGAGGCTCTGATACGCCTTTGCGACGAGGCAGAGCCCGATGTCATATTTACCACCGGCGGAACAGGGTTTTCAAAAAGGGATAGGACTCCTGAGGCGACCCTCAGAGCTGCCGAGAGGAACGCACCGGGCATTGCCGAGGCTCTGAGGGCGGAGAGCGCGAAATATACTCCCAACGCAATGCTCAGCCGGGGGGTGAGCGTGATCCGCAAAAAAACCATCATTATCAATCTTCCCGGCAGCCCCAAAGCGGTGAGGGAGGGGCTTGACCTTCTGCTGCCGGCGCTTTCTCACGGGATACTGATATTAAGGGGAGAGGCTGACGGGTAGTGCCGCACGTAAATATATGGTGCATGAATTATAGAAACGGAAAAGCTAATTTTGCTTTGTAATTTCCGCTTCAGATCCTGATATAGAAAAGGAGAAACTAAAAATGGAATTAAGAACAGCATGTTCACCGGCAGACGAGAAGCATTATGATACCCAAAGACTCAGAAAGGAATTTCTTATCGATGATCTCTTCAGACCCGGAGAGATCAAGCTTGTATACAGTCATATCGACAGGATAATCACGGGCTCGGCAACTCCTCTTGGTAATCCTCTTATACTTACCGCGGGAAAGGAGCTGAGAGCGGCTTATTTCCTTGAAAGACGGGAGATGGGAGTCATCAACATCGGAGGCGCCGGAAGCATTGAGATCGACGGAAAGATGCAGGATGTGGATTATAAGCAGGGAATGTATATCGGGATGGGAAAGAAGGACATAAGCTTCTTTTCAAAGGATCCGAAAAACCCCGCAAAGTTTTATATAAACAGCGCTCCGGCCCACAGGACTTACCCCACCGTCCTTATTAAGCGTGAGGGAGAGCCTTCGGAGGATGTGGTCATCATTAAGGATGAGAATAAAAAGGAGCTTGGGTCTTTGGAGGGCTCCAATCACCGGGTCATCAATAAATATATCCTTCCGGGACAGGTAGAGAGCTGCCAGCTTGAAATGGGGATGACGGAGCTCAAGCCCGGAAGCGTGTGGAATACCATGCCCTGCCATACCCATGACCGCAGGATGGAGGTATACCTTTATTTCAATCTTCCCGAGGATGCCTTTGTGATGCATTTCATGGGAGAGCCGCAGGAGACCAGACACATAATAGTCAGAAACGAGCAGGCGGTGATAAGCCCCAGCTGGTCCATCCATTCCGGAGCCGGCTCCATGGCCTATACCTTCATATGGGGAATGGTCGGGGAAAACCAGGACTTTGATGATATGGACGACGTGGACAACCGGGATCTGTTATAACAAGTCACGGTGAATGGCAACATAAGAGGTGAAGTGTGTTATCTGAAGGAAAAACAAAAAAACAGTTTATTGCAGCTATCGCAGCCCTGGTTCTGACCGGGGCTGTGTGTGGCTGTGAGATAAAGTCTGAAGAGGCCGGTGATAACAAAGCCCTGGCATACGAAATATCGGATGTTCCTGAAAGCAAACCCGACGGCGGTGTAGAAGCACATGAGAATACAGCGTCTTCAGCTGGTGAGGGCAAGGCACAGGAAGCTTTGCTCATAACTCTTGAAGGCAGTGATACCCGGGTGGTGGAGGGGGCTTCTTTTAGTGACGGAAACCTCCTTATCTCGGAAAGCGGAAGCTACGTCCTTTCCGGATCCTTAGATAACGGCAGCGTGATCGTGGACGCTAAAAAGGACTCGGAGATAAGCCTTATCTTAAGCGGTGTTGATATAAACTCTGAGGAAGAAGCGGCCATATGCGTAAAAAAGGCCGGAAGGGTTGTGCTGACAACGAAAAAAGACACCGAAAACCACCTTAAGCGCGCGGTAGGCTCTTCAAATGAGGATTCGGATGGGGGCAAGGGCGTCATATTTTCAAGAAATGAGCTTATCCTGGACGGAGACGGGAGCCTTTTTTTAGAAACCGGGTATAAGCACGGGATAGATGTGAAGGATGACCTGATAATTGCAGGAGGGACGCTGTCTGTTTCGGCAGAGGGTGACGGGCTGCACTCAAATGATTCCATAGTGATAAGGGGCGGATCGGTTGACATAACATCGAAGGATGACGGCATTCACGCCGGGGATGAAATATGTGTGGAGGACGGCAGGATAGTCATAACAGAGAGCTACGAGGGGATCGAGGCCGAAAACATAGATATCCGGGGCGGGGAGCTTGAGATCGCCTCCATTGATGACGGGATCAACGCCACGGTCGGCGACGACATGAAAAACGGCGTTAATATAAGCGGCGGCAGGATAAGGGTTGTAAACCGGCAGGGAACACAGGCCGACGGCATCGATTCCAACGGGGATATAAGGATAAGCGGCGGGGAGATAACGGTCAGCCTTTCACCCGGAAAGAGCAATAACGCCCTGGATTACGGGATAGAAAACGGAGGAAGGCTTCTGACAGACGGGGGAAGGCTCATAGCCTGCGGCGGAAGTGTGAAGGCAGAGAGCCCTGATGAGAAATCTGCCCAGTGTTCCATATTCTGTAATCTCGAAAAGGCCGTGGAGGCCCCAACAGAGGTTGTTCTTCGGGATGAAAACGGAGAAGAGGTTTTTTCCGGGACCATTCCCTTAAGCTTTACGACCATGACCATAAGCTGTCCGGAGCTTACCCTCCAAAAGCCCTTTATCCTCTGTATCGGAGAGGAGCAGATGGAAATAACTCCGGAAAGCACGGTCACCGTGATAAGACCGGCAAACTTTTAAGACTCCTTAGTTTCAGGCCAGCTTCTTAAAGGCAGTCGAGAGCATGAGCTTTATCCTGTTTAACTGGTTTACCTCGCTGGCGCCGGGATCATAATCTATCGCAACTATATTGGAGCCGGGATATCTTCTCCTGAGCTCCTTTATTACGCCCTTTCCCACAACATGATTCGGAAGACAGCCGAAGGGCTGGGTACATACTATGTTGTTGACACCGGAATGGATGAGCTCGATCATCTCTCCGGTAAGAAACCATCCTTCGCCGGTCTGGTTTCCGATGGATACTATGGAGGAGGCATATTCCGCTATCTCCCTTATGGGGACGGGAGGAGTGAAGTGGCTGCTTTTTTTAAGCTCCTCATTGGCCGCCTTCCTGATATGGTCTATCAGCCAGATGCCAATGCTACAAAGGCGGGCATTTATCTTCCTTGTGCCCAGATGCTTTGCTTTATACACCTGATTATAGAAGCAGTACTGCATGAAATCGAGAATATCGGGAACCACCGCCTCGGCCCCCTCTGCTTCGATCAGGTTTACCAGCTCATTGTTGGCGGTGGGAGAGTATTTTACGAGGATCTCCCCCACTATGCCGACTCTGGGCTTTTTCAAAGTCTCGTCTATGCTTATGTTATCAAAATCCCTGATTATCTCTCTGCACATCCTGTTAAAGACGGAGAGCCTCGGAACCTTTTTCCGGACAAAGTCCTGGCATTTCTCAACCCATTTTTTGTGAACCTTTTCACTGTCACCCGGGTTTTTCTCATAAGGACGCATCCTGTAGAGGCATCTCATGAAGATATCGCCGAAGGCAGCGGCATAGGCAAGGCGGACCGCCATTTCCGCATTGATATGAAAGCCGGGATTTCGCTCAAGCTTTGCCAGGTTTATGGAGACCACGGGGATATGCTCAAGCCCCGCCTTCTTAAGGGCTCTCCTGATAAAGGCCACGTAGTTTGTGGCACGGCACCCGCCTCCGGTCTGGGACATCAGGACCGCAAGCCGGTTGGTATCATACTTTCCGGAGAGGATGGTGTCCATGATCTGTCCTGTGACGATAAGCGAAGGATAACAGGCGTCATTATTTACATACTTAAGTCCCAGGTCTATGGAGGCTTTATTTGTATTGCCGGGGATCACCAGCTTGTACCCGCAGGCATTAAAGGCCGGCTCCATCACGTCAAAATGGATGGGAGACATGTTGGGGCAGATTATGGTGTAATCCCTGCGCATTTCCTCGGTAAAGAGGACGCGGTCATATTTTGCCGAGACCACGTGCCTTTCGGGACGTTTTCTCTTCTTCAGGTTTATGGCGCTTATAAGGGAGCGGATACGGATCCTTGCGGCACCGAGATTGTTCACCTCGTCTATTTTCAGACAGGTGTAGATCTTTCCGGAGTCGTTTAAGATATCGCATACCTGATCGGTTGTTACCGCATCCAGCCCGCAGCCGAAGGAATTAAGCTGCACAAGATCGAGAAAATCCACGGTCTTTACGTAGTTTGCGGCAGCGTAGAGCCTTGAATGGTAGGTCCACTGATCCGCCACGAGGATGGGATGCTCTACCGGATTAAGGTGGGCAACGCTGTCCTCCGTGAGCACGGCAAGCCCGTAGGAATTGATCATTTCGGCAAGGCCGTGGTTGATCTCGGGATCGATATGGTAAGGCCGTCCTGCCAGTACGATGCCGTGAACGTCGTTTTCCTTAAGCCAGGCGATGGTCTCATCACCCTTCTTCTTCATGGCCTCCCTGGCCCGCGCCATTTCCTCCCAGCCCGCCTTTACGGCCTTCATTACCTCGTCGGCGGGAAGCTCCTTAAACTCCTCAACGAGGGCTTTTGCGGCGATCTCCTCGGAGGTAAAGGCAAGGAAGGGATTTCTGAAGGTTACATTGTTATCCCTCAGGCTTTCCATGTTATTCTTTATGTTTTCCGAGTAGGAGGTGACTATGGGGCAGTTATAATGGTTTGGGGCATCATCGTATTCCTGCCGTTCATAGAAGAGGGCAGGGTAGAATATAAAGGGTATATTCTGCCTGATAAGCCATTCAACATGTCCGTGGGCCAGCTTTGCCGGATAGCATTCCGATTCGCT
>DNAD01000280.1 GCA_003484785.1 Lachnospiraceae bacterium | reverse complement strand
TATTAACGTTCGGGAGCTTTATGAGTGTTGAATTTGATGTGAGGATGAATACCTCCAAGATGTATGACTATATGCTCTATCAGATATTTACCAGTTTTTCGGGGATCCTGGGAGAGGCAGTGGGGCTTTTGCTGATAGTGGGGTTTTTCCTTTCCCATAAGATCATCTATCTTATCGCGGGAATAGTCATAGTATTCTATCTTCCGGCTGCGCTCTATGCCCAGGCCAAAAAGCAGATGCAGTCACCGGCCTTTAAGGAGCCCCAGCATTATAAGCTGACCGATGAGGGCATAGAGATCACCGTCTGCGATCAGTCCGATTCCGCGCCCTGGGAGGCAGTGGCAAAGGTGGTATCCACCAGAAAGAACATAATCCTGTATACAAATAAGATACGCGCCAGCCTTTTCCCGTTTGAGGATCTGGGCGATAAAAAGGATAAGGTTATCGAGATGATATCTACCCACGTTGACCCGAAGAAGGTGAACATCAGGCTATGAGAGAAGAGAACGTTACCGAATCCTTTAAAAGCGGGGATACCTTTGAGCTTGCAAAGGGTCTCGGAGAAAGAGCGAAAAAGGGCGGGGTCTATGCTCTTTACGGCGATCTCGGGGCCGGAAAGACCGTGTTCTGTCAGGGCTTTGCCGAAGGCCTCGGCATAAGCGAGCATGTAAACAGCCCCACCTTTACCATCCTCAGCATTTACGAGGGCGGAAGGCTGCCCATGTATCATTTCGATGTATACAGGATCGAGGAGCCCGAAGAGATGGAAGAAACGGGCTTTGAGGATTACCTTTCGGGCGAAGGGGTGTGCCTTATTGAGTGGGCGCAGCTTATTGAGGAGCTTCTCCCGGGGGATACGGTGCGCGTGACCATTGAAAAGGATCCCGAAAAGGGAGAGGATTACAGAAGGATAACTGTCAGCGAAGATATATGAAGATACTTGCGGTTGATTCCTCGGGGCTGGTGGCAGGCGTTGCCCTCCTTGAGGATGAGGTTGTTACGGCTGAATATACAGTCAATTACAAAAAAACTCATTCCCAGACTCTTCTTCCCATGCTCGATGAGATAAAGAGGATGACTGAGCTTGACCTTTCCGGCATAGACGCCATTGCCGTAACAAAGGGGCCCGGCTCCTTTACGGGCTTAAGGATAGGCTCCGCAACGGTAAAGGGACTGGGGTTTGCGCTGAATAAGCCCATCATCGGTGTTCCTACTGTGGATGCTCTGGCGATGAACGCCTGGGGCTATGACGGGCTGGTGTGCCCCATAATGGACGCAAGAAGGATGCAGGTATATACCGGGATCTACTGTTTTGACACACGGGCCGGTGATCTTGAGGAATTCGGAAGGCTCAGGGTGGTCATGAAGCAGCAGCCCATGGCGGTGGAGGAGCTTATCGAAAGGCTTGATGCCATTAAGCCCTCAGGGAAGGTGCTGTTTCTGGGAGACGGAGTTTCGGTATACAGGGATACGATAGAGAAAAAGCTTAAGAGGGAGCATGAATACGCCCCGGCCCATATGTCCAGACAGCGGGCGGCATCGCTTGGGGCACTGGCTTTTATATACTATGAAAAAGGTCTGGTTGAGAGCGCGGATGAGCACAAGCCCGAATATCTGAGGCTTTCCCAGGCGGAGAGGGAGAGGGCGGCTGCCCTTTCAAAGGAGAAAGATAACATTGTTATCAGACCCATGACCGAAGAGGATGCGGACGAGGTCGCAAAGATCGAGGAAGAAACCTTTTCGATGCCCTGGAGGAAGCAGGACTTCCTCGATATGATAAGCAGGGACAACATGACCTGTCTTGTCATTACCCTCGATGATAAGGTGATCGGAGGCGCCGGGATAAGGGAGATAGTCGGCGATATAGAGATCACCAACGTGGTCGTAAAGGAAGGCTTCAGAGGAAACGGCTACGGAAAAAGGCTCCTTGAGGAGGTTCTTAAGGAGGGAAAGAGGTTAGGCGGAACGGCCTTTACCCTGGAGGTAAGAAAGAGTAATCTTGCCGCCATAAGGCTGTATGAGGGAGCGGGCTTTAAGACGGAAGGGGTCAGGAAGGACTTTTACGAAAAGCCCCGGGAGGATGCCCTTATAATGTGGTTTCGCCCGTCGTGACAGACCGGCGCTTACCGTTACCTCCCGAAACGTCGGGCATGACAGTTAAGGACAGGAGTGGCATTTTATGCTTGAGGCGTGTTTGCTCGGAACCGGCGGAATGATGCCGCTTCCCTACAGATGGCTTACATCCCTGATGTTAAGATATAACGGAACAAGTATTCTCATAGACTGCGGAGAGGGGACACAGATAGCGATGAGACAAAAGGGCTGGAGCCCGAAGCCTCTGGACGTTATCTGCTTTACCCATTATCATGCGGATCATATAAGCGGCCTGCCGGGACTGCTTTTAAGCATGGGAAATGCGGAGCGGACGGAGCCTGTGCTCATGATAGGGCCGAAGGGCCTTAAAAGGGTGGTGGAGGCTCTGAGGATGATCGCGCCGGAGCTTCCCTTTACCATAATGTATCACGAGCTTAAGGATGCGGACGAGGTGATAGAGCTTGAGGGTTATACGCTTACTGCGTTTAAGGTCAGCCATAACGTGACCTGCTACGGCTATACCATATCCATAAGCAGGGCCGGAAGGTTTGACGCAGAGAGGGCCAAGAGCCAGGACATCCCGCTTAAGCTCTGGAACAGGCTGCAGAAGGGCGAGACGATCGAAGAGGACGGAAGACTCTTTACCCCCGATATGGTATTGGGGCCCGAAAGAAAGGGGATCAGGCTGACCTACTGCACGGATACCAGACCGGTGGATTCTATCGTAAAAAATGCCGCCGGAGCGGATCTCTTCATCTGTGAGGGCATGTACGGCGAGCCCGGGATGGAGGAAAAGGCCAGGGAGCATAAGCATATGACCTTTTATGAGGCCGCTGAGCTGGCGAAAAGGGCCGGTGTAAGAGAACTCTGGCTTACCCATTATTCACCCTCCCTTGCCTTCCCGAAGAACTTTGAGGGCGAGGTAAGGAAGGTATTTAAAAATACGATCGTGGCAAAGGATGGAAGAACGGCCACCATCAGATTTGAGGAAGACTGATCTATTATGGCAGAAGCAAAAAACGCCAATGTGAAAAGGATAATCATACTGGTTGTTTTTTGTGTGCTCATTCTCGGATTATTTGCTTTTCTCTTAAACAGACGTCCCGTTAACCCCGATGAGGGGATAAAGCTGAGCGTGGTTCAGCAGCTGCTCTCAAGGAATTTAAACGAATCCTATCCTCCCACCCCCAAGGAGGTGGTAAAGCTCTACAGTGAGTACTCCAGATGCTTTTACGGGGAACCGTATTCCGATGAGGAGCTTGAGGCGCTGGCGGTGAAGTCAAGGGAGCTGTTTGACGATGAGCTTCTGGCAAACCAGACGGATGAGCAGTATATTGCTGCGCTCAAAAATGATATAGAAAGATTTAAGGCGGAGAACAGGTCTATTTCCAGCTATTCCATAGCCTCCGCCGCCGATGTGGACTACGACAGCTTTGACGGGTATGAGTGGGCAAAGCTGAGCTGCTATTATTCGATGAAGGTGGGGAGGGCCATCGTCCCGGTACACGAATACTATCTGCTGAGAAAGGACTTTGACGGTCATTGGAAGATAGTGGGCTGGGAGCTGGCGGATGACAATGGGAAAAACTGAGGACATACTGATACTGGGGATAGAGAGCTCCTGCGACGAGACGGCTGCGGCCGTAACGCGAAACGGGAGAGAGGTGCTGTCGAATATTATCTATTCCCAGATAGATCTGCATACGATATACGGCGGGGTAGTGCCGGAGATCGCTTCAAGAAAGCACATAGAAAAAATAAATCAGGTCACCTCACAGGCGCTTAAGGAAGCGGGGGTGGCCTTATCTGATATAGACGCGGTGGCGGTGACCTGCGGCCCCGGCCTTGTGGGCGCCCTTCTGGTGGGAGTTGCCTTTGCAAAGGCTTTAAGCTTTGCGCAGGGCCTTCCTCTGGTAGGGGTTCATCATATCGAGGGCCATATTTGCGCTAATTTCATCGAGCACCCGAAGCTTGAGCCGCCCTTTATGTCTTTGATCGTATCCGGGGGGCATACCCATCTGGTAAATGTGGCCGATTACGGTGAATACGAGATCCTGGGGCGCACGAGGGATGACGCTGCGGGAGAGGCCTTTGACAAGGTGGCAAGAGCCATAGGACTGGGCTATCCCGGGGGGCCGAAGATAGATAAGGCGGCTAAGGAGGGCAATCCCCTGGCCATCGATTTTCCCCGGGCAAGGGTAGCGGATTCACCCTTTGATTTCAGCTTTTCGGGGCTTAAATCGGCGGTGCTCAATTATTTAAACAGCGCGAGGATGCAGGGAGAGGAGATCTCGGTCTGCGACGTGGCCGCTTCCTTCCAGAAGGCGGTGACCGATGTTCTGGTGGAGCACTCGATGGAGGCGGTAAGGCTCAGGGGAGAAAAGCGCATCGCCCTGGCGGGAGGAGTGGCGTCCAATTCCGCCCTTCGCCTTGCCATGGAGGAGGCCTGTAAAAAGGAGAAGATTGAACTTTTTTATCCTTCGCCCGTTTACTGTACCGACAATGCCGCAATGATAGCGGTATGCGGATATTATGAATTCAAAAAAGGAAGGCTTGCGGGGCTTGACTTAAACGCCGTGCCTAATCTTAAGCTGGGAGAGCGGATTAATGGATAAGATCGCGGTTCTGATCCCCTGCTACAATGAGAGCAGGACTGTTGCGAAGGTGGTATCGGACTTTAAAAGGATACTGCCCGAGGCGGTGATATATGTATATGACAATAATTCATCGGACAATACGGACGTGCTGGCAAGAGAAGCCGGGGCGGTGGTGCGCTATGAATATCAGCAGGGCAAGGGAAACGTTATCAGAAGGATGTTTGCGGAGATAGATGCCGTCTGTTATATAATGGTGGACGGGGATGACACCTATCCCGCCGAGGCGGCTGTGCAGATGGCTCAGCTGGTGCTTGAGAGGCGGGCGGATATGGTGGTGGGGGACAGGCTCTCCTCTACTTATTTCACCGAGAATAAAAGGCCCTTCCATAATTTCGGAAACACCCTCGTAAGAAAGCTGATAAATATCCTGTTCGATACGGATATCAAGGACATAATGACAGGCTACAGAGCCTTCAGCTACCGCTTTGTCAAGACCTTTTCCGTCCTCTCCAAGAGCTTTGAGATAGAGACGGAGATGACGATCCACGCGGTGGATAAGAACATGTACATAGAAAACGTTGTTATTGATTACAGAGACCGGCCCGAGGGCAGCGTATCCAAGCTGGATACTTTTTCGGACGGCATAAAGGTATTAAGGACTATCATGCGGCTTATGCGAACCTACAGGCCCATGGGCTATTTCGGCACGTTTTCCCTGTTGCTGATACTGATCTCGACTGCCTTCTTTATCCCGGTATTTATGGACTACTTAAAGACCGGGCTGGTGCTGCGCTTTCCTACCCTCATAGTCTGCGGGTTTACGTTTATCGCCGCCCTGCAGTCGTTCTTTGCGGGGCTTCAGCTTTCCACTATCTATCAGAAAAACCGTCAGGACTTCGAGCTGGAGCTCTATAAGGTCATGAACAGGGAAAGGGAGAAAAAGTCGAGGGAAGGAGTTCTTGACGAAAGGCCGGAGGCAGCGGAAAAATGAGGTGCAGCGCGGTGGTGCTTGCCGGAGGAAGCGGCAGGCGTATGGGATCTGATAAGGCAAAGCAGTATATGGAGATCGGAGGGTTTCCCGTGCTCTATTATTCGCTTAAGGCCTTTCAGGACAGCTTCATAGATGAGATTATCCTGGTGACGGGCTCCGGGCATTGCGGGAATGCAGGCTCAGACGGGGCCTCCCCGGAGGATGAGGCGCTGTACTGCCGCAGAGAGGTGGTTGAGAGATACGGCTTTGATAAGGTTAAGGCCATCGTAAGCGGGGGAAAAGAGAGGTATCATTCGGCGGCAGCAGGCCTTATGGCCGTAAGCGCTGATACGGATTATGTTTTTATCCATGATGCCGCAAGGCCCTGTGTAAGCAGGGAGGTTCTTGACCGGGCTCTTGAGACCGTGGTCGAATACGGCACGGCCATAGTCTCGGTCCCTTCCAAGGATACGGTCAAGCTGGCCGATAAGGACGGCTTTGTAACGGCTACGCCCGCCCGGGACAGTGTATACATCATGCAGACTCCTCAGGTTTTTGCCTTCGGCGCAATTAAAAAGGCATATGAGGAGCTTATTGAGAACGAGGAGGCTCTTATAAGAGAAGGAGTTTCCATTACCGACGACGCTATGGTGATGGAACGCTTCGGGACGCTTCGGATAAAGCTTTCCCCCGGAGACTACAGAAACATAAAGCTGACGACACCGGAGGATATCGGGGTTCTGGAAGGCTACCTTCTTTAGCCTGAAGAAAATGGCCCCCGGGGACGGAGTCAGTGGGCCACTTTGAACAAAATGTTCAAAATGGCCCACTGACTCCGTCCCCGGGGGCCATTTTCAGGGCCATTTTTCAAGATCAAAA
>DNAD01000039.1 GCA_003484785.1 Lachnospiraceae bacterium | reverse complement strand
TTATGAAGCGCGTATTACTTAAGCTAAGCGGAGAGGCTTTGGCCGGTGACAAAAAAACAGGCTTTGATGACAGCGTTGTCACCATGGTCGCAAAGCAGGTTAAGGCTATTTCGGATCAGGGCTGTGAAGTCGGGATAGTGATCGGCGGAGGTAATTTCTGGCGCGGACGCACGAACGACAGCATAGACAGGACCAAGGCAGATCAGATCGGAATGCTGGCCACCGTGATGAACTGCATCTACGTATCGGAGCTGTTCCGCAGCGAAGGGATGATGACAAGCATACTCACTCCCTTTGAGGTGGGTTCCTTTACCAAGCTGTTCTCCAAGGACAGGGCAAACAAGTACTTCTCAAAGAAAATGGTGGTATTTTTTGCGGGAGGTACCGGACACCCCTTCTTCTCCACAGACACAGGTGTTATTTTACGAGCGGTGGAGGTAGACGCGGATGCAGTGCTGCTGGCAAAGGCCGTGGACGGAGTCTATGATTCGGATCCCAGGGTCAATCCTTCGGCGAAGAGATATGACAGGATATCCATCGGGGAGGTAATAGAGAAACAGCTTCAGGTTGTGGATCTAACGGCTTCCATAATGGCAATGGAAAATCACGTCCCCATGTATGTTTTCAGCCTGAACGAAAAGGACAGCATAATCAATACGATCAACGGAAGATTCAACGGAACAGAGATCACGGTATAATAAACAGAGGCAGGAGGGTTACGATCATGAATGAGAGACTTAATGAGTATGAGGACAGGATGAAAAAGACAATAGATCATCTTAGTTTTGAGTATAACACTATCAGGGCGGGAAGAGCGAATCCTCATGTGCTTGACAATATAAAGGTGAACTATTACGGAACGCCTACTCCCGTTGTACAGGTAGGTAATATTTCAATACCCGAGGCAAGGCTTTTACAGATACAGCCCTGGGACAAGTCGCTTCTTAAAGAGGTTGAAAAGGCCATTCAGGCCTCGGATCTGGGGATCAATCCCACAAACGACGGATCCGTTATCAGGCTTGTATTCCCCGAACTTACGGAGGAGAGAAGAAAGGAGCTTGTCAAGGAGGTCAAGAAAAAGGGAGAGGCGGATAAGGTCGCCATACGTAATATAAGAAGGGATGGCAACGATGCCTTTAAGAAACTGGGTAAGGCCGATGTCTCCGAGGACGAGGTGGACGAGCTTGTTGACGAGCTTCAGAAGCTTACCGATAAGTATATTAAGATCATTGATGATATGATCGATGAGAAATCCAAAGATATTCTTAAAGTATAAGATAATAAGGCTATTGACCACAGCATAAAAGATCGGGGGGGAGGAGCTATGGAGCCTCAGGGCTCGGAATCCTGTCCCCCTGCTTTTTGGAAGGAGAAAAAATGCCGGTTCCCAGACATGTTGCTATTATCCTTGACGGAAACGGAAGGTGGGCAAAGAGCAAGGGTATGCCGAGAAATTACGGGCATGCCCAGGGTGCGAAGAATGTAGAGCTTATCTGTGAAGAGGCCTGGAATCTCGGAATAAAATACCTGACCGTGTACGCGTTTTCCACCGAAAACTGGAGCAGGCCCAAGGACGAGGTAGAGGCTCTGATGACCCTTTTGAGGAACTATCTTAAAAACTGCTTAAAGAGAGCAAAAAAGAACAATATGAGGGTCAGGGTCATAGGTGATACAGGCAGGCTTGATGAGGAGCTGAGAAAACAGATCGAGGCTCTGACCGAGGCCACGAAGGATTATGACGGGCTCAATTTTACGGTGGCGCTTAATTACGGAAGCAGGGATGAGATCCTCAGGGCTGTAAACCATATTTTTTCGGATATGGAGGAAGGGATCCTTGAAAAGGGCGAGGTAACCGGGGAGCTTATGGAGTCATACCTCGATACCGCAGGCATTCCCGCTCCGGATCTGCTTATACGGACAAGCGGCGAGCAGAGGCTTTCAAATTTCCTTCTCTGGCAGCTTGCATATTCCGAATTTTATTTTACAGATGTCCACTGGCCCGATTTTAACAGGCAGGAGCTTGTCAAAGCCATAGAATCCTACGAAAAAAGGGACAGAAGATACGGGGGAGTCAGGGAGGAATAAGATGTTTATTACCAGGCTTTTAAGCGGGATAGTACTCGTGATCATCGTGGCGGTCATGAATATAGCCGGCGGTCCGGTTATGGGGGTTCTCCTGATCGTGACCTCCGTCATCGGGCTCAGGGAGTTTTATAAGGCAGCCGGCATCTGCGGAGAGGGCGGAAAAATGAATCTGCCGGAGGCTGCCGCTTTTTCGGGTACGGTTATTTATTATGCCGGACTGATGTATATTTATCTTAAAGCCGGAGGGACGCCGGATACCGAAAGCCTGCGGGCCGCATACGGCACTGTCAATCAGTGGATCACTGCCATGCTGATCCTGGTCTTTATGGTACTGATGGCCGAATATGTGTTCCTTTTCCCTAAATATGACGCAAGGACAATGATAACAGCCTTCTTTGGGTTTGTTTACGTACCGGTAATGCTTTCCTTTATTTTTATAACCCGGATGAACAATAACGGGCAATACCTGGTATGGCTTATATATATCGTGTCCTGGGTATGCGATACCTCAGCCTATTGTGTGGGTATGCTCATAGGAAAACATAAGCTGGCTCCCATCCTCAGCCCGAAGAAATCCGTTGAGGGCGCTTTGGGCGGTGTGGCCGGCTCGGCGATCGTTGCCTGTCTTTACGCCTGGATACTGGTAAAGACCGGGCGGGCGGATCAGACCTATTTCTGGGTGTTCATCCTTATAGGGGCGGTGGGGGCCATCGTCTCCCAGGTGGGTGACCTCACAGCCTCGGCCTTTAAAAGGAACTTTGAGATCAAGGATTACGGCACACTCATCCCCGGACACGGAGGGATCCTTGACCGGTTTGACAGCGTGCTCTTTTCGGCTCCCATGATCTGTCTGCTGGCAGAGCTGCTTGGGAAATATTTATCGTAGATTTGCGGGCTAACAGCGTTTATGAGTATAAACCATGGATCCGGACGATCCTTTAACAGGGGTGATCAAATGAAGAAAATCGCTATACTGGGTTCCACGGGCTCTATCGGGACACAGACCCTGAATATAGTAAGAAACAACAGTGAACTTAAGGTGACCGCGCTGGCCGCGGGCAGAAATATAAAGCTTCTGGAGACTCAGGCAAGGGAGTTTAAGCCGGATATCGTGGCTGTTTATGACCCCGAAGGCCGGAGGGAACTCAGTTTAAGGCTTAAGGACACCGATATAAAGGTGCTCGGCGGGATGGATGGCCTCATAGAGGCGGCAGCCTTTTCGGATGCGCAGATCCTGGTCACCGCCGTGGTGGGCATGATCGGGATAAGGCCGACCATTGCCGCCATAGAGGAGGGGAAGGATATTGCCCTTGCCAACAAGGAAACCCTTGTGACTGCAGGGCACATCATAATCCCGCTGGCCCAAAAAAAGGGTGTGAGGCTCCTGCCGGTGGATTCGGAGCACAGCGCGATCTTTCAGTCCCTGCAGGGTGAGCCCCGAGATGCCGTGGAATCAATAATACTTACCGCTTCGGGCGGCCCCTTCAGAGGGCGAAGCACAGAGCAGCTTAAGTCGGTGACGGTTAAGGATGCCCTGATGCACCCGAACTGGTCCATGGGGAAGAAGATCACCGTGGATTCCGCGACCATGGTAAATAAGGGACTTGAGGTAATGGAGGCAAAATGGCTGTTCGATGTCCCCATCGATAAGATCAGGGTTGTGGTCCATCCTCAGAGCATAATCCACTCTGCCGTTGAATTTGTGGACGGAGCCGTGATCGCTCAGCTGGGAATGCCTGACATGGGGCTTCCGATCCAGTATGCTCTTTTCTATCCCGACAGAAAGCCCTTAAATACAAAACGTCTGAGACTTACCGAGATAAGAGAGCTTACCTTTGAAGAGCCCGATCCCCGGACCTTTAAGGGCTTCGGGCTGGCTATGAAAGCAGCAAAGGCAGGAGGGAGTCTGCCTACCGTTTTTAATGCCGCCAATGAGGAGGCGGTAGCCATGTTCTTAAACGGTAAGGCAGGTTTTCTTGAGATAGCGGATATTATAGAGTATTGTATGGAGAAGCACCGCATTATAGAAGATCCTTCGGTCGACGATATCCTGTCTGTTGAAGAGGAGACGCGAAGGATGGCCGAAAAGGCCGGGAGGGCAGTATGAGCATTATCTTTTCGCTTCTGATCTTATGTCTTGTAGTAGTGGTCCATGAATACGGCCACCTTCTGGCCGCAAAGGCTAACGGGATAAATGTCACTGAATTCTGGGTGGGATTCGGGCCGAAGCTTTTTTCCTTTGAAAGGAAGGGCACCAGGTACTGTCTGAGGCTGATCCCTCTGGGAGGAGCCTGTGTGTTTGAGGATGATAACGGGGAGGAGGATTATGTACCGGGGCCCGGAGCCTTCATGAGCGCAAGCGTTTACAGCAGGATCGTGACCGTGGTGGCGGGGCCTTTCTTTAATTTCGTCCTCGCTTTCTTCCTGTCAGTCATTGTCCTGGGGCTTTCAGGATATTCGACGACTGAGCTGGCAAGCGTGACGCCGGGGTCTCCCGCGGAGGAGGCGGGGTTAATGGCCGGTGACCGGATCATTAAAATGGACAATGAAAGAGTCCATCTTTTTGAGGAAGTACAGCTTAATACGCAGTTCAGCCGGGGTGAGACCACGGCCATTACCTATGAGAGGAACGGGGAACGCAATACGGTTTACATAACTCCTGAATACAATGAGGAGTATGGCCGGTATCTGTTTGGAATAACAGGCGGCATAACGGATAAGGATCAGAATTTCTTCTCAACTCTCAGGTACAGTGTATATTATGTACAGTTCTGGATCAAAAATGTATTTAAATCTCTTGGAGCTCTTGTCACCGGGAGAGTAAGGCTGAATGAGATGAGCGGGGTAGTCGGGGTCGCAGCGGCTGTGGATGATGTCTATCAGGAGTCAAAGAGCTACGGGGCTCTGATGGTCCTCATAAATATGCTGAATATTGCGGTACTCCTGTCCGCCAACCTCGGAGTCGTGAATCTCTTTCCCATACCGGGGTTAGACGGAGGAAAGCTTCTTCTCTACATTGTGGAAATATTCAGGGGAAAGCAGATAGACCGCCAGCTGGAAGGAAAGATAAGCCTGGTGGGCTTTGCCGCCCTGATGCTGTTTACGGCGATCGTTATGTATAACGATATCGTCAAGCTGTTCAAATAACAAAGCTTACGCTGCCCTGAAGGACAGCTGCAAAAATGCACAAAGCCCAAAGGCGGCAAATGCCTGAAAATGAGCCTCCGACCAGAATGTTTTCTATTTTGTGTTTAGAAATATTCCGTTCGGCAAGGCTCTATTTTTGTGTATTATTTCCGCCCCTTTATTATTGACTTTAGCTTCGCATAAATGTATATTTCTTTTCACAGATGACATGTCAGATCTGAAACATATTTATTCAAACCTTTGTATATTCACGAATATTCATTTCATTTGATTTCGGAGGTAATCATTATGAATGCGCCGGGCATGATACTCAACGGAAGGTATCGGCTCGAGAGGCAGATAGGACAGGGAGGAAGCAGCTCTGTATTTCTGGCAGAGGATATTCTCATCGGTAAAAAATGGGCGGTAAAGTTCATCCCCTGCACGGGAAAGCTGAGCGGACGTCTGGCCGGAAATGAAACAGAGCTTATGGGGACGTTAAATCATCGTGCGTTTCCGCAAATAGTGGATGCCTTCAGGACGGAGGAAGGGTATTACATCGTAAGCGATCTCATAAAAGGTTATGATCTGCGAAGCTTCCTGAGAAAAGAAAATCCGCCTCTGAGACAGAAATGCCTTTATGCTTTAAAGATCATATCGGCGCTTAAATATCTTCATGACAGAAGACCCCCTGTACTGTATCTGGATCTGAAGCCCGATAACGTAATGCTGTGCGATGACGGTGAGCTTAAGCTCATAGATTTCGGAGTGGCCGAAAGACTTATGGAGGACAGGAAAAGATGCGGGCCCGGGGAAAGAAATGTCTCCTTCGGGACAAGAGGCTATGCCGCCCCGGAGCAGTATACGGGGGAGGCTTTCGATAAAAGAACAGACATTTTTTCCTTCGGGATGCTGTTTTATTCCATGCTCTCACTGAGGGATCCGGACAGGGATCCGTTCCGGCAGAGGCGGATGATAAGAGACGACGGTTCAATCCCGCGGAAAATAAGAAAGATAATACTAAGATGCACCGCACCGGACAGGGAGGACAGATACAAAGAGGTGAGCATGATCGAGAGGGAACTGAGGGAATATCTCCAAAGGCCCAAAAGAAGGATCGTATTATGCCTGATCGCCCTGAGCCTTGTGCTGCAGCTGCTGGCTCTCTTTGTAATACTCGGAAGATATCGGTGAGATCGATGGTTTGAGAATGGAGGATAAATTGAAAAAAGATATAAGAGATATCATTAAAAGGATGATCATTTTCTCCCTGAGCCTTATCCTTTCTGTCACGGAGACCGTAAGGACGGATATAAAGGCCGATTCGGGGAATCTGATCCTGTTTAATACCTATAATTCCACGGGAACGAATGAAAACCTGAAGGAAGGAACCTGTCTTATAAAGTACGGCTGCTCCCATCCCAATCAGGGAATGCATACCGAGCTGTGCGGGGGCTATACTACCGGAAAAACCTCGAAATATCACAACCTGGACTGGGAGATCTACGGAAGTACCCATATCATACTCTGTGACTCCACGACAGGAAAGATGTACGATCTGGTCTACGGAAGCGAAAAGGTCAACAAGGAAATGGAACTGGATCCTACGCACCGCTATTCGATAATCATCGATTCCTACGGAGGAACCACCACCGTAACCTGTCCGGTATGCGGTTATGTAAAAAGCTATAAAGGGAGCTATTCCGTCTATGTGGAATCTTACGGCTCCTATCAGGCTCATATTAAGACCCAGCCAAAGCCGGCCTCGGTAAACTGTGGTGAAAGCGCCGCTTTCAGCATCGCCGGTATTAATATCGCAGCCTATCAGTGGCAGATGCTTCTGGACGGCAGCTGGGTCAGCGTCTCAGACGGTCCCATAGGCACGGCAGGCGTAAGGCTTTCGGGATGTCAGTCCGATAAGCTTCTGGCACAGGATCTAAGGGGTACTTTTAACGGAACTAAGGTCAGATGCGTGCTGACGGGAATGGATTATCAACCGGTAATATCCGATGAGGTGCTCCTTTCAATAAACGATAATCAGGGGCCGGCCGTGGAGCTTTCCGTCAGCACACAAGCCCCGACTTCGGATGCGGTGATCCTTACCGTAAATGCTTCGGATCCCGATTCGGGCCTGGCGGCGGCTCCGTACTCCTTTGACGGAGGACTGACCTACTCAGGCAATAATACCTTCAGGGTGGAACAGAATACAGGTGTTGAGGTCACTGTTGCGGATCTGGCGGGGAATATTACCAGAAAGTCGATCACGATATCCAATATCGTAAAGCCTACTCAGGCGCCTGTCCAGGAGCCGGTGAAGTCTCCTGAGCCGACTGCACAGCCGCAGCCCGAGGAGGAACCGACACCGGTACCCACAAAGGAGCCTGTAAAGAGCCCAGAGCCCACCGCCTCTCCTACGGTGATCCCATCCCCCACGGCAGCGCCGGTAACGCCCAAACCATCTCCAACGGCAGTGCCGGTTACCCCCGGGCCTTCACCGACTGCGGGGCCTGTGATTGTGATAAGGCCCACTGCTGAACCTACAAGGAGGGTGGAACCGGGAGCGGTTTTGGTACCGACTGCGGCTCCTACAAAACCGGTGATACCGACGCCTGTGGTAAAGCCGACCGGAACAGTGACCCCGGTTCCGACCGAAGGGCCAACCATAACGCCCATGAAGCCTACGCCCGAACCGACAAAGAAGGTAACGCCAACACCGACTCAGCCGAAGAAGAAGGTAACACCGACTCCTTCTCCACAAAGGCCCGTAAATCCGGAGCCGGGATCAGGCGATAATGACCCTCCGGAAGGAACCCCGTCCTATCCGGTCACTCCTACTCTTATCATAGGAACCGGAGGCGGCGGAGGTGCGGGAGCAGAGCAGGGACCGGGCGGCTCAGCCACAGAAGGGGCCAATCCCCCTTTAGAAAACACAGGCACCTCCGGACCACCGGGAAGGACGGGAGGCGGCGGTTCATCCGGCCCGGTATCCGGCCCCACGGGAAGCCCGGGGGGCAAAACGGGGGGCATAAGCGGCCGGGAAGAGGAAAGTGAAACGGAAGAAGAAAAGGAAGAGGAACCCATGGATCAGACCCCGGAGGAAACGCCGGATGAGCTTGTGCTGGTAAGAAATACTGATGATACGGGGGATGACCTTTTAATGGAATCAGAGGAGATAGAGACAGTGAACATGAATTCTCCCGCCAAAACCCTGAGGGTATCCTCCGGCGAGGTCAAAGATAAAAAGCTTCCGGTATATGCGCTCGTAATAATGGGAATACTTGGCCTGCTTCTGCTGCTTTTGATCCTGTTCCTGCTCTTTTTCGGAGTATTGCTCCTCTACGAGAAGGAAACGGAGGATGAGCTTCCTTCACGAAAGAGAAAATATGCTCTTGCGGGAATAGCTCTTTGTATATACAGAGGAGGCATCTGGCACTTCGGTATAAAGGAGGAGCTCTTTGAGCTCGCCCCGCTTACGATAAGGTACGGCCCTCTGTTTACCGCCATATTCGAGGGCTGGGATATCGAGATCGCCATAACCGGTGAGGATGACAGTGACGGAGACCGGACAGAAAAAATGGTCATATATCAGAATGCGGTTTTAAAATGATAAAAAAAGATAATAATGATAATCCGGCAGGCCGTATTCTGGCGGTTCTGCTGATAACAGTGATGTGTCTGGTCACATGGCCGGCCCGTGTATGTGCACGGCCGGCTCTGACGAATCCGGACAGAGGAAACATCGGATTGTCAATGATGCGGGATGATGGGATCCGGGTCCTTATCAGGGAGAACGGGGTATATTACTGTAATACGGGGATCACCTTTTTTATTGAAGGGCAGGGGGCTTTGTGCGAGTACTGCCTCTGTCCCGAAGGAGGTGACGGCAGTGTATACAAAGTAATAGATGACGGGATCTTAAGGCTTGCTGAAAAGGATTACGCAAGAAAAGAGGGCAGCTGGAGCATAAGCTTCAGAGCCATGGATGAGGCTGATCCCGAAAGCCTTATTTGGAGGGCCGGACCTTACCGTATCCGTTTTGACGTGACAGCTCCCATGGCGGAGCTGTCCTTTGAAAAAAGCTCCCTTATACCTGATACCGTAACGGCAGGCATAAGTATGAAGGACGAGAACAGCGGGATCAGCTATGCCGAGCTGAGGCAGGACGGAGAGATCCTTTACAGGCAGGACTTCCCCGCAAAAGAGGGTTCGGGACTTAAACAGAGCGTTAAGCTTTTTAGAAGAAGCGGACAGATAAAGGGGAGCGGGCTTAAGCTTTTTGTTATGGACAGGGCAGGCAACGGGAAAGTGCTGGAGAGCAGATATTACGGCGTTTTGGATAAAGCAGGCGGGAGAGCGCTGCCTGCCTTAAGGGAGCAATTTCGCCTGCCTCTTTCCGACCTTCCTATGCCCGGGGAGAGGAGTATACTTGCCGGATATGTGGCGGTAAGCCTGACTCTCATCGGACTGCTGGGTGAGGTCCTGTACCGGATCCTTAATCGGATCTGGTTCGGCAAAATATTATCGTAAATGATCGCAGCTGATATTAAAACGGTAACGGCACGGGTGACGGCGGTCATCATACAGACCGCGCAGATATAACTGTCCCGGAAAATATTATTTCTTACTTTTATCCGTTACCATTCACGGCTCTTTGGATCGCAGCGGTAACTGTTATTCACCGTCACCGGTCTCAACACGCCTGATATCCTCTGACTGATCCACCGTGAGGTCAAAATCGGAAAACATCTCATTTTCGGGCAGTATCATTGAAAAACCGTCAGTATAATCCCACTTCAGTTCACCGCTGTCAAATTTCAGGTCAAGCATATGCCCGCCCTTTTCACGGTCATCCGAAATAAAGTGAAAATGCCAGCCCACCGCATTGAGCCTGTCCATATAATCCGGGCAGTACAGACCGACAACCGTTCCGTCTATGTCGGAATAATCAAAAAATGTCTGATCGGTCTCGAGAACCTTTGCAAGGGGCTTGTAGGGCTCTGTCTGTGCCAGCTCGCTGCGTACGTTCATCTCTTTAAATTTACCGTCGATACGGATAAAATAGAAACGGTTGGTTCCAAGTTCGCTTACCTTCTTATCCAGTACCTCCTTAAGGGAGGCAATATCCTGAATATCAGTAATAGTCTCGCTTTCATCGCTGTCAAACCAGGTCACGTCACAGAACGGGATCGTTTCGGAATCATCAACAGCCTCAACACTGCCATCACCCGCCGCCCTGTATATTACACCGTCCAGCATGATGAGCTCACCGTTAAGAGCGTCAAAAGTACCTATTCCGATGTCACCCATGGACTTTACTTCCCCTGCGGACCGGCTTCCGTTATAGTCTCCAAAGGTAAGCCCCTGTAAAAGGGAAACCTGATTGACCGACTCTCTGTCGGCTGCCGCAGCTTCTGCAGTATTAACATTTACCTGTACACATGCCGTTAAGGTCATAGCCGTTATCAGGGCACAGACTGCGGTGCCGATCATTCTGTTTTTTTTGATCATCAGAAAAACATCTCCTTTCTTTAACTCCGGAATCCGGCTTTTTCCCTGCTGGGGCACTGAAAGCCGATGATCCGCGTTCATATGTTTCAAAACGTTATTATACCCTATAATCCGTAAAAAAACCATCTCTGCCGTAATGTGCCGGCGGGAGACAGGTAATGGAAGAACCCGGTATACATTTTATGTAGCAGGCAGGTATTTTAAATGGATTTTTAACGTTTTTACACGTATAATAAAAGATAAGTATTCAGGACGATGTATATTGACAGTTATGGTTCATAAGAAAGAGGAGAAGGATGAAAAAACTGTTTACTATCGATGATTTTGCGGTTGCTTTTATTTCGGCCCTTGGCTACGGGTTTGGGGAAACGGTTGCAGAGCTTCTCGGATGGCCGCCGTGGGCCTGTCTTGTGTCCTGCTTTGCTGTGGGAATAGCATCCGAAGCAGTCGTCGGAAAGATCGCCTTCAGTAAGACTGTTCAGAAAAAACCGATAAACCGGATCCTGACTTATGTCACCATCCTTCTCGTTTTTGTGATCGGACAGTATATTGCCATCTCGCGCATGGGCGTATCCCTGGTTGATTATCTGGCCGGGGAATTTGCGTATGTTGTGGGTCTTCCCATTCTGGGCTTCATAGTAAATCTGCTGATTCGCGCCTACCGTGCCCGAAAGATCCGAAAGCTTTACGGGGATGGGAGCGAAGGCTTTGTTTTCGATGTGAAGAAAGAGGATATTGACGAGATAAACCGTCAGAATCAGCCGATCCTCGATAAATACGATGCTGATTACGCGGTAAAGACAAGAACAGGCATCTATGTAGGAGAAAAAGGAAAGAAAATCGTTTCCTATCTGGGAATTCCCTACGCAAAGCCGCCGGTCGGAGAGCTCAGATGGAAGGCGCCCGAGCCGCTTCCTTCCTCGGAGGCCGTATTTGAGGCAAAGAATTACGGCCCTTCGGCCATACAGGTGGAGCATAAGGGGTCGATCATAAAATATCACAGACAGAGCGAGGACTGCCTCAGCCTGAATATCTGGGCAGGAACCGACTCAAAAAAGAGGAAGAAAGCGGTTCTCGTTTTGTTTCACCACGGCGATTTTTCCTACGGAGGAACCGTTGATCCGCTGTTTGAGGGCGAAAATTTCGCAGAAGGCCATCCGGACATTTTGTTCGTCAGCTTTAACTATCGTCTCGGCATTTTCGGGTTTATTGATTTTTCGCAGATCCCCGGAGGGGAAAGCTTTCCCGATACCTTAAACCTCGGGCTGCTCGATCAGATCGCGGCCCTGAAATGGATCAAAGAAAACATAGCTGCCTTCGGAGGCGATCCAAACCGGATCACCGTTATAGGGTTTGAGGCCGGGGCCGATTCAATAAGCCTTCTTGCGGTCAGCGATCAGGCAAAAGGCCTGTTTCAGAAAGCCTTCATTTTTGTCGGAAACCCGATATCGGCTTATGATACGCAGAAGGAATCAAGAGAACTGGCAGGCGAGCTGTTAAGGGAAACCGGGACGGCTTCAATGGAGGAGCTTATGCGGCTTGAAACAGAGACTCTGAAGGACGCCGCTCAAAGGCTCTGGAAAAGAATGTGCGCACCGACCCGTGACGGAAAACTGATCCCCTATGATATTTTACGAAGCTACAGGGAGGGTGCTGTCGACGGTATCGATGTGATCATTGGCTTTCCCGGAAATGAAAGACATGTATTAAGAGCCTTCCTTGGCATCCATAACTATGAGGAATTTATTTCTGCGGGCGTAGACGATATACTGAGCGCCAATGATGACCGGGTCATTGAGGCTGTACGGGAGTATATTGAGACACGCAGTGATCCGATGACCGAGTTTGATGCTAAGGAGAGGCTTGTCGAGCAGTGGATGGATCTCTGGAGCTATCGCAACGCCATGCTGATTTCAGAGAATGGCAATAAGGTACACTTTATCTGGTGGGACTGTGCGCCGCTTATCGATAAGCTTGGCGCGGGGACAGTCGATATGGAGGCGGTATTGCTGGGAAACCGTGAAGCCCTGGAAATGTACGGCAATGTGATGAATGAGGATCTGTCCGAGACACTGCAGAAGCTTTTGGAGAAATTTATAAACGGGAATGCCCTTAAGCTGTACCATAACGAGGTGTACGGACTCGATGCCTTCGACTGGAAGGCGTTTCCGGAGGCGATGATCGTTTCGGACAAGGAGCTTAAATGTGAAAAGATTGAAGACAGACTGACAGACGTAAAGGTGTTGTTTGACTACGTTATGCATTGGCAGGAGGAAGATCATGAATCGGTTGAAACAGGTTAAGACCACAATGATGGAAAAGAGCGGAAAAAAGTTTACCGCTCTTACTGTGCTTGTGACTATGCTTTCTGCGGGCGTCGTTTTTATCGCAGTACTTTTTTTGAACAACTACAGCAAGCTGAAGATGCTGGATCAGTATATCTGTGCGGTTCCGAGTATTATTGAGGAACAGGAGGAGGAGCTGAAAACCCGAAGCGCTGTGTTTGAAGACGATGTTCTGGCCCGGGGAGAGCTGGGCTTAAGGATCTACGAAGAACAGAGTGAGCTTTCAGAAGAGGAGAGGCTTGAGCAGGTATCCGCGTCGACTATAGCCGACAGCGTCTCGCTGACAGATGAGAGCGGGGAGATAATAAATACCACCGGACCGGTGATGCCGATGGACACCTTTAAAGAGCGGATCAGGACACTTGAACCGCGAAAGCCCGTTACGGAGATCTATTCTGCCTCGCCGGATGATACCGAAGAGTCGGATAAAAAAGACGGGAAGGTTCTGGTGATGATACCCGTCCCGGAAACTGACGGCCGCAGTCTCGTATTTGAATTCTCCTGTAAGCCCCTGCTTGAGCTGTACAATTCTCTCAGTGACTGGCCGGAGATCCTTGAGCGGATGCTTACCGGACTGAATGGCTATGGCTTTGTAAAAACAGGCGAAGACGAGCTTATCGGATATCCTCTTGACGACTTGACAGAAGAGGAGAAGGAGGAGGCAGGCAAAGAGGTTTCGGGTATTTTTGATAATAGCGAAAGCTTCAGCAGCTTTGGGGTCGAAAGCTCCTATAAACTGACTTCCTTCCGCAAAAGCGCCGCTGTCGCGCTGCTGCTGCATTATCCGAAGCAGGATGCCGATATCCTTCTCATAATGCCTTTGGGAAATATCATTAACACTGGACTTTACTGTGCACTGACCCTTTCGGTCTTCATCATCTTTAATCTGATCCTGTTTTTGCTTTATGCCCTGAAGCTCAGCGGGCAGAAAAAGCACAAGGAAGATAGAGAAGCTCTCAGCAAGGAGGCGCGCAAAACCACGAGGCCGGGGCGCTTGCTGTTCCTTTTCTCGGTCGCTGTCTTTTCGCTCATGCTTCTGATGCTGGAGAGCCGCGCGACTACCGTCTATTTCGGGAGCAGAGGCCGGATGGCGCTGGAGTATGAGATCGAATGGAACAGCAAGCAGAGCGGGATGATCCGGAGAGCCTATTCCGATATCTACCTGACACGGGCAAAGGCGCTGGCAGAGCTTCTGAAAAACCATAAGGAAAGCTGCACGCGCAGTGATCTCAAGGAGCTTAGCGATACGCTCATGGCGGAATATGTGATGCTCTTTGACGAGACCGGTAATGAGATCATCTCGAGCAACAGCTATACAGGCTTTTCGGTAAGCGAACCGAATGCGAATTTAAGTGAGGAATACCGGGCGGTGCTGTTAGGCTATCCCTCTGTGGTGGTGGGTCCACAGAACGATCCTTATACAAATAAGCAGCAGATCGGCGCTGCTGTCCTGCTTACAAAGGACAGCGGAGAGGCAGACGGCTTTCTGCTGGCAGCATTTGATGCGGGCGCCATGAATGCGGAGCTTTCAGGTACAAGCCTTGAAAATACTGTCAATAAAGCAGTGGTATCGGACGGGTATAAGGCTGCCGTCATCAGAAATGAAGATGGTCAGTTTATCGCCAACACCGATGCAAACAAGATCGGTCTTTCGGCAGAGTACTATATAACAACACAAGCCTATGGCGATGATTATGAGGGCTTTACTGATTACGACGGGGATACCATGTATGTTTCGGGAACCTCGGACGGCGTGAACAGTCTTTTGTTTATGGTTCCGGAACGTTCGGACAATAATATGGATGTGGTCATCGCCCTGATGCTCGGGCTGCTGTTAGCCATCATAGCATTCCTTTATTATCCGAAGGCCTGCGCGCTGTGTGCGACGGCAATGAACGAAGCAATGGAAAAAGCTATAGATGAGGAGTATGGGAAGTATGACGAAAAGAACGCTCTGCTGATCTTTACCCATGGCTATATTGTTTTCATAACGTTAATGGCTGTGATCACCTTCATAGCTGCCATCAAGATGAAATGGCCTGCCTTTACCTTCGTATTCGGAGGCTTCTGGTCGAGGGGGCTTCACCTGTTTTCTCTTTGGGCAGCGCTGTATGTTCTGGCCGTTACCTTAAGCCTCGAGCTTTTGCTGAGACGTTTGCTCAGAAACTCGGCAAGGCAGGCAGACATTCGCACCAGGACCGTGCTGAAGCTTACGGACAGCTTTGTTTCCTATGCCACTGTAATTCTGCTTCTGGTAGTCATCCTGTATATGTTTGGAGTAAATACCGTGGCGCTTCTGGCATCGGCAGGCATCGTTTCCATTGCCGTAGGTATGGGCGCCAAGGATATGGTTTCGGATATCCTGGCCGGACTGTTCCTCGCTGTTGAGGACTCTGTCCATATCGGGGATGATGTTACGGTGGGTTCCTGGAAGGGCCGCGTCACGAACATGGGCATAAGGACTACTGAGATCACCGATGAGAACAGCAATGTCAAGATCATGAATAACAGCCGTATCAGCGACGTTGTCAATATGAGCCGGCAAAAAACCTCCTGTGTCCTTGAGCTCGTGCTGCAGGTAAGCACAGGCAGGGAGGAGACCGAAAAGCTTCTGGCAGCGGCCGTGGAAACGGCGTCGGATGAGATGCCGCAGCTGTACGGAAGCCTTCAATTGGAAGAGATCGAGGATATCTCGAAGAAGAGCTGTAAGGTCCGTCTGTCCTACATCTGCTCCGAAGCGGCGCGTGAGGCTGTTACGGAGGAACTCAGAGAGTATATGAAAAAACAGGTTGAACAGGACGGGGAAGGTGCGTAGTGTTACTATTCACGGCCCTTTGGACCGTGATAGTAACGGGGTTTGCCATTATAAATCGCCTGCGGCGATGGGCAAAACCTATCTCAAACCATAAGTTATGGCCC
>DNAD01000122.1 GCA_003484785.1 Lachnospiraceae bacterium | reverse complement strand
GGAAAGGTGGGGACCAGGGTCATGAGCCTTCAGGATCCTTCCAAAAAGATGAGCAAGTCGGATGAAAATCCCAACGCCAGCATATACCTTATGGATGATGCCGATACCATAAGGAGAAAGTGCAAGAGGGCGGTGACCGATATGGAGGCTCAGGTACGCTACAGGGATGAACAGCCGGGGATAAAGAACCTTATCGATATCTACTCCGCCTGCACAGGAAAAGCTCCCGAAGAGGTGGAGAAGGAGTTTGATCAGAGAGGCTACGGAGAGTTCAAGGAGGCCGTGGGCGAAGCGGTGGTCTGTGTGCTTACTCCTCTTCAGACGAGGTTTAAGGAGCTTGAAAAGGATAAGGCCTATATTGACAGCGTCATAAAGAACAATGCGGAAAGGGCCGGCGCCACTGCGGTAAAGACCTTGAGAAAGGTACAGAAGAAGGTGGGCTTCCCGGAAAGGGTAAGATAAAAAATATCATTCGGCCGGGGCGGTTTGAAGGGAGAGGCTATGAGCGCAGAAAAAGACAGATATGTGGCGTATCTATCTACCTATACCAGAGACGACAACGATAAAGGCATAAGGATCTTTGATGTCGATGTTGAGAAAGGCAGGATTTCGGAAAGAGGAGCGATGACTATCACCAACGCTTCCTATGCAACTGTCTCACATAACGGACATTTTCTCTATTCCATAACCGACATGGGAGTGGTTTCCTACGAGATCCTTGCGGACGGCGGGCTTAAAGAGCTTAACAGGGCTCAGATAAACGGAATGAGAGGGTGCTATCTGTCGCCTGATTACAAAGACCGCTTCCTCTTTGTGGCCGGTTATCACGACGGGAAGATAACGGTTCTTCGTCTTATGGAGGACGGCTCCATAGGAAAGATTACTGACGAGATCTTTTTAAAGGGAGTCGGAAGCATAGCAGAGAGGAATTTCAGGCCCCATGTCAGCTGCGTCAAGATGACCAGGGATAACCGTTTCCTCTGCGCTGTTGCCTCGGGAAATGACCATGTGATGGTGTACTCGCTGAACGAATCTACGGGAAAGCTTAAGCTTGTGGATATCGTAAGGTCCGAACAGGACAGCGGGCCCAAGTATATCAAATTCCGCAGGGACGGTAAATTTGCATACATTATCCATGAGATCTCAAATACCATAGATGTCTACAGCTATGAGCTCGATGATAACGGGAATCCCGTGTTCAACAAGCTTCAGAAGATATCCACGTTAAATGATTACCATGCCGGAGGCTCTGCGGCCTGCGCCATGGATTTTTCTCCGGATCACAGATATCTGTTATGTTCAAACGCCGGTGATAACTCGGTAGGTGCTTTTTTAATAGATGAAAAGAGCGGACTGCTAACAAAGAGGTTTGTACTGCCGGTAAGCGGTGATTATCCAAAGGATATCGGCTGTTTTCCGGATATGAGGCATCTTCTGAGCGTTAATAACGAATCGGACACGATCACTCTTTTCACAATGGATCTTGAGAAAAACACGATAATCATGAACGGGCCGGCGGTAAAGGCTCCCCAGGGGAACTGCATAATAATCATGAGACTGCCCAAAGAAGGATGTTAAGATGCATAAGATCATAACGGACAGGCTGAAACGGAACATAAGGAATACAGGGATGGCAGCGTTTGTCCTTGCGGGTTCTCTCTGCTTCTGCCTTCCCGCGGCTGCAGCCGAGCCCGGTCTGCAGGCTCCGGCAACTGAGGAGATTTCAGGGAAAAGCGCGGAAAAAAAGAAGGCGGATGACAATAAGCGCCTTATGACAATAGAGGATTACGTGGTCGAAGGCGGCGGTGTTTTCGGAAGCGATTTTTATGAGCTTGAAGAGCCTGAAGAGGATGAATATGACAAAGTGCCCGGAGATGAGGGCAAAGCGGGAGAAAGCATGGGCGCATCCGCCGATGACTGGAACCTGATCCTTGTTAACAAGCAGCACCCGGTCCCCGAGGATTATGAGTACAACCTTACCTATATCAATGACAGTCAGCAGATCGATAAAAGAATAGCGGGGCAGGTGGCAAAGCTTGTGTCAGCGGCGGAAAAGAGCGGGATAGAGCTGATGATCTGCTCTGCCTACCGCAGTTATGACAGGCAGACCACTCTGTTCAACAATAAGATGGATAAGCTGTTAAAGTCCGGGATGAGCTATTTTGATGCTTACAGAACGGCCTCCTATTCGGTGACCATACCCGGAACGAGCGAGCATCAGCTGGGGCTGGCGCTTGATATCATAACTCCGGGATATACGGCCCTTGATTCGGGCTTTGCGGATACTGAGGCGGGCAAGTGGCTTAAGAAGAACGCTCCGGATTACGGTTTTATCCTCAGGTATCCGGAAGGCAAGGAGTATATCACGGGCATAATCTTCGAGCCCTGGCATTTCAGGTACGTGGGAGTAGAGAATGCGAAATACATAACCGAAAACGCTCTGGTACTTGAGGAATACATCGAGCTGCTTGAGTAGAATGAGAGTNNGGCCGCAAACAGCAACAAATGAGGAGAAGAGGAAGGGGATCTGCCCCGCGCGTATGGCGCGGGAAACGCTTTGATCAGCGTTCCCCCGAAACAAATTGACCCAGGGAGATAAAAGTGTACAGGATCATCGCTGAAGACGGGGCTGCAAAAAGAGCCGAGCTTGAAACGGTTCACGGAAACGTACAGACCCCTGTTTTTATGAATGTGGGAACGGCGGGAGCCATTAAGGGTGCTGTTTCCAGCATGGATCTCAAAGAGATCGGATGTCAGATCGAGCTTTCCAATACCTATCATCTTCATATCAGACCGGGAGATAAGCTGATAAAGGAGCTGGGTGGTTTACATAAATTTATGGTCTGGGACAGGCCCATCCTTACGGATTCCGGAGGCTTTCAGGTCTTTTCTCTGAGCTCTCTTCGAAAAATAAAGGAAGAGGGTGTATTTTTTAATTCTCATGTTGACGGCAGAAAGATATTCATGGGGCCCGAGGAGAGCATTCAGATACAGTCAAATCTCGGCTCCACCATAGCCATGGCCTTTGACGA
>DNAD01000278.1 GCA_003484785.1 Lachnospiraceae bacterium | reverse complement strand
TCCTCGCAAAGACCAAATTCGGGCGAAGCGTTTACGCAATAGGCGGAAATATCCAGGCGGCAAGGCTTGCGGGGCTTAATCCGGAGAGGATAATCCTGATCTGCTTTATCATGATCGGCGTGCTTACCTCCATGGGCGGCATCATATTTTCGGCCAGAATGAACGCGGGACAGCCCGCAGCCAATATAAACCTCGAATTCGACGCCATCACGGCAGTTATTCTTGGCGGCGTTTCCTTTGCGGGAGGTGTCGGAGACATGACCGGAACCTTCATCGGCATCATTCTGATACAGGCCTTCAATACCGGGCTTACTATGGTAAACGTATCCTCGTTCTGGCAGTATGTGGCAAGAGGAGCCCTGCTCTTATTCGCCCTTACCTCGGATTATATCCGTAAGAAGAGGAGAGACAAGGAGCTGCTGGGGCTCAGCATGAAGAACGCCTGATAAACTCCGGACTTTATCTGCCGCGGGCGGTATAAGAGGAAATGATCCGGTCTGAAAANNGATTTGTGAGCAAATCGGCGCAGGGCCGTAAGGGTGAAATTTAGAACGGACGCCGGGAGGCGGACCGTTCCAAATATAAACGAAAACGTAACTGTTCAGTACCTTCACAGTTACACTAAAACCATTATTTCATAAGGAGGCAATCATGAAGAAAAAGGTTTTATCAATGGTATTGGCATTAACGGTTATGGGCGGTGCCTTTGCAGGCTGTGCCCCGGTGGCGACCGCTCCCGCAGCGGACAGCGCGGCTCCCGCAGAGAGCGCTCCGGCAGAGGAGTCTGCGGATACCGCAGCGGCTTCAGGTGATCTGAACGTGTACGGTATTTACAAGGCCGGTGATCAGACCTGGTTCATCGATGAGGGAGCGGCAGCAGGAGCGGCTGTTGAAGCTCTGGGCGGAACCTTCACCTATGTTGATGCGAAGATGAGCCCTGAGGAGTGCTTAAAGGCTGTTGACAACGCTATCGCAAACAAGGCAAGCGGTATCGTTATCTGTGTGCCTGACCAGACAATGTCACAGGCTGTAGTTGATAAGTGTACAGAAGCAGGTATTCCGGTAGTGGCAGGTGACGATGCCCTGGAGGCAGACGGACAGAAGATCGCTCCCTGGGTAGGGATCGATGCCTATGTTATCGGTGAGGCAAACGGTGAGTGGATCGCCAATTATGCCATCGACAATAATCTTGTGGATGATCCCGAGACAGGCCTTCTCATCATGACGATGGACACTGTTTCAAGCTGTGTTCCCAGAGCTGAAGGCGAGCTTGCAAAGTGGAAGGAGCTCTGCCCTGATTTTGACGAGAGCAGGATCTTCAAGGCAGATTACGACGGAACCACAGATAAGGGTAATACCGCTGCCACCGCAGTCATCACCGCACATCCCGAGATCAAGAAGTGGCTCATCACGGGCGCTAACGAAGAGGGAACCATCGGTGCATGCAGAGCTCTTGAGAGCGCGGGTCTTGACAAGGATGCCTGTGTTGTAGGACTTGGCGGATACATGGCAAAGGATGAGTGGAACAATAAGGGCGCGGACGGCACCTGCATGAAGGCAGCGGCTTATTTCTCCTCTCTTCAGGTTGGCGAGGGCACCATCGATGTGCTTATGCAGATCATCAACGGAGAAGAGCCTACGATGGAGACGGCTGTTCCCGCAGTTATCGTAACTCCCGACAATTATAAGGATGTTATGGGTAAGGATGCTGAATAAGGAATGAGCTTAAAACGGGCTACAGCCCGGATCTGAATAAGCGGTCCGTCAGGGACGGTACCGCCGGGAAGGGTCGCCGCGGCATATATGGCAGCGACGGCCCTTTTAAACGCTCTGAGTAAGGGAATTTTTATAGAAAACAGGGGTCATGTGCTCCCGCTTCTTAAAGGAAGCGCAAAAGCTGCTCTCATCGGGAAAGCCTGTACGGTAGGCGATCTCACGGACGGTCAGGGAGGTAGTGGACAGAAGATACTTGGCTGCGGAGATCCTGGTCTCGATCAGATACTGATGAGGAGTAAGGCCTGTCTCCTCTTTAAAGAGCCGCGTGAAATAATAAGGGCTCAGAGAGGCCAGCTCCGCAAGGTCACTTAGCTGGTTGGGCTCCGCGAAATGCTCGTTTATGTATGCGATCACGCGCTTTAAGCTGTTTCTGTTATAGGACCAGGAACTCTTCTCTCCCGAGAGAAGGGTGTTCAGGATAACCGTAAGATGGAGAGAGGCTCTGGTCTCATCAACGGACGTTTCCTTTGCAAATTCCAGGTACAGTGAATTCAGCTCGTAGTGGATAGAGGGATAGCTTTTTGCAACGATCACATTACCGAAGAGGCCGGTGATGCTCTCATAATAGGCTCTCGCCATTGGGCCGTCGAAATGCACCCAGATATTCTTCCAGGAGGAAGGGCTTCCGTATCCGTGCTCGTTATAGCAGTCGAGGAGGACGAGGCTCCCTCTGCCTGCCAGGTGTTTTTTACCGGAAAGAAGGACCTCGCAGGTGCCTTCTTCGATGAGCATTATCAGAAAGCTGTCAAAATGATTGCGTTGGATGTAGTAGCCGGGTTCGTACTCGAATTTCCCAATGATCGTAGGATAGAACAGAAGCTCTCTGGCGATCCGGCTGGGGGTGTAAAGATAATACTCCGACTGCCGGGTGATTCCTTTTTCGTTGGATTTCATAAGGGGATGCCTCCTTTGAAAATGGCAGGACCGCAAAGCGATCCATTTACGAGTATAGAATAGGATGATATTAAAAGCAAGATAGGAGGTCATAGCCTTGGAAGAAGTCAGAATATGGGAAGAGCAGGTTGTTTTCCCCACCTATGAGGTGGGTGAGGCGGATAAGAATCCGATGTTTCTCGAAAAAAGAGTATATCAGGGAAGCTCGGGAAAGATCTACCCCTATCCCTCTACCCAGGAGATCAGCAGAGAAAAAAAGGATAAGGTGTGGAATGCGGTATGGCTTGAGAACAGATACCTGAAGGTTATGGTCCTTCCCGAGCTTGGCGGACGCATACAGCGGGCATTGGATAAGACCAATAACTACGATTTCGTATATTACAACCGGGTGATCAAGCCGGCGCTCGTAGGCCTTACCGGGCCCTGGATATCGGGTGGTATAGAATTTAACTGGCCCCAGCATCATCGTCCCACCACTTACTGTCCGGTGGATCATAAGATCGTTTCGGGAAAAGACGGGAGTATGTCCCTTCTTGTGGGAGACGTGGATCAGATGTACGGCACGAAGGAGGTGACACGGTTCACCCTTTATCCGGATAAGGCCTATATCGAGATAACCGGGCAGCTCTATAACAGGACGCCTCTTCCCCAGACCTTCCTCTGGTGGGCGAATCCTGCCGTTTCCGTAAACGACCATACCCAGTCCATCTTTCCGCCGGATGTCCACAGTGTATATGACCACGGAAAGAGGGCTGTTTCGCGCTTCCCCATAGCCACGGGAGAGTACTATAAGCATGATTACAGCGAGGGAGTCGATATTTCCCGTTATAAGAACATTCCGGTACCGACCTCCTATATGGCTGAAAAATCGGATTACAATTTTGTCGGCGGTTATGATCACGAAAAGAAAGCCGGACTTTTACATGTGGCGGATCATCATATTTCTCCGGGGAAAAAGCAGTGGACCTGGGGCTGCGGTGATTTCGGAAAGGCCTGGGATCGTAATCTGACGGACGATGACGGGCCGTATATCGAGCTCATGACAGGAGTATACTGTGATAACCAGCCCGACTTTTCCTGGCTTAAGCCCTATGAGGAGAAGGTCTTTAAACAGTATTTCATGCCCTATAAGGCAGTGGGGCAGGTAAAGAACGCGAGCATTCATGCCGCCCTCAATACCGAGAAGAGGGAGAAGGGGCTTTATATCTGCGCATACGCCACCGAGCCGTATGAAAAAGCGGCTGTGATCGTTTCATATGACGGAAATGAGATCTACAGGGAAGAGACCGGATTGTCCCCGGTAGACATATATGAAAAGGAGCTTGCTCTGGATATACCGGATTACTATAAGGTAAAGGTATCGGTAATTGCAGGAGGTAAGGAGCTGGTATCCTACCGGGCCGTGGATCAGGGTATACCTGTCCTTGCAGAGCCGGCCAAAGCTCCCCTTCCTCCCGAGGAGATGCTGACAAACGAGGAGCTGTATCTGACGGCTCTGCATATCGAGCAGTACCGCCATGCCACCTGGCTTCCTGATCCGTATTATCTGGAGGGGCTTAAGAGGGATCCTCAGGATATCCGTATCAACAACGCCTACGGACTCCTTCTTCTGCGCAGAGGGTGCTTTGAGGAGTCGGAGGGATATTTCAGAACAGCGATAAAACGACTTACCGGTGACGGCATGTTCATGAATCCCTATGAGGGTGAGCCTTTCTATAATCTGGGGCTGTCTCTCTTTTATCAGGAGAGGTATGATGAGGCTTTTGATGCCTTCTATAAAGCTGCCTGGACGAATGAACAGCAGGAGATGTCCTATTATTATCTGGCGGCCATCGCGGCGGCAAAGCGGGATTATGAGCAGGCGCTGGAGCTTGTGGAAAAGGGCCTTGTAAAAAACAGTCACAATATTAAGGCAAGGGGACTGAAGGCTTTGCTGCTTAGCAGGCTTGGAAGGGATACAGAAGCCATGGAATGGCTTTCGCAGAACCTTAAGCTTGACTCCTTTGACTATGTTTCCATGTTTGTAAGGGCTTTTATCTCGAAGGAAAAGGAAGAGCTTATTAAGGAGATCCACCTGCTTTCCAGGGATTTTCATGAAACCTTTCTGCAGACCGCAAGGGATTTTGCGGAAGCAGGCTTTTTCGAGGAGGCTGTTCTGGTCCTTGAGCAGTACCCGGGAGACAAGCCGATGATCCATTATTATAAAGGGTATTATCTTGAAAAATGCGGGCGAAGGGATGAGGCGGCAGCTTCCTTCAGGGCCGGCGCCCAGAGCTCACCGCTGTACTGCTTCCCGAACAAGCTTGAGGATATCGCTGTTCTTAAAGAGGCTGTGCGCATGGATCAGGATGATTACAGGGCCTGCTATTATCTTGGCTGCCTGTATTATGACAGGCTGCAGTATGACAGAGCTATAGCGCTATGGGAAAAAGCCGCGGCGTCCGACCGGGATTTCCCCACCCTTTACCGTAATCTTTCCATAGCCTTATATAATAAGAAGGGCCAGCCCGAAAAGGCCAGGAAAATGCTGGAAAAGGCATTTTCACTGGATACCTCCGATGCCAGGGTATTTCTGGAGCTGGATCAGCTGTACCAGAAGCTGCAGGTTTCCTTCGAGGAAAGGTACGGGCTGTTCGAGAAGCATAAGGAGCTCATATACAGGCGGGATGACCTCTATACCGAATATGTTACCCTTCTGAATCTCATGGGTAAGCACGAACAGGCTTATGACGCCGTCATATCCCATGATTTCCGGACCTGGGAGGGAGCGGAAGGGAAGATCACTACCCAGTTTAAGACTGCTCTTCTTCAGATGGCAAAGGAGGCTCTGTCCGGAAACGATCCTCAAAGGGCAAAGGAGCTTCTGCTTGAGGCCATGTCGTATCCCGAAAATCTGGGTGAAGGACGGCTTGAAGGAACAAGGGACAACCACCTGTATTATACGCTGGGGCTTGCATATGAAAAGCTGGGAGAGGAAAAAGAGGCTGCGGAGTGCTTTGAAAAGGCCACTTTGGGGGCAATGGAGCCTGCCGGGATGATGTACTACTATGACCAGCCCGCTGACATGATCCTCTACCAGGGGCTTGCGAAGGAAAAGCAGGGAAACAGGAAGGAAGCAAATGCACGCTTCTACAAGCTGATCGACTATGGGGAGAAGCACTTAAGGGATACCTTTAAGATGGATTATTTTGCGGTATCTATGCCGGATATGTCGGTTTTTGATGCCGATATGACGGAAAAGAACAGGATCCACTGTTATTATCTGATGGGCCTTGGAAAGCTGGGCCTGGGACAGAGGGCGGAGGCCGCGGAGGATCTTAAAAAGGCCTTAAGCCTTGACAGAAATCATCAGAATGCGGCCATATATCTTAAAATGGCGTTTGAGAAGGCTTGAAACTCATAAACAGGCGATCATTCCACGGGCCGCCGGAAGTGCAGGGCAGAATTCATCATGGCGCTTTGCTCATCCGGCGGCCTGATCAATATGCACAGGCAGAAGACATGAAGGAAATAGTTCTTGAAAATGATAAGCTCAGGATAGTGGTGCTTCCCGAGGCGGGGGGCAAGATAAGCTCCTTATTCTATTTACCCTGCAAATTTGAGGCGGCGGCCCGGCCCGGGCCCGGTAAGACCTACAGAAAGCCGGAGGCTGACGGGTCCTTCGGCGATTATGATATGTCGGGAATAGACGATTGCTTTCCCAACATCGACACCGAAACCTTTTCCTACGAGGGAAGGATACTGTATTATCCGGATCACGGAGAGATCTGGAGCCGCGAAATGGATGTCATTAAGCAGACTGGCGACTCTCTTTTCCTCAGCCTTCAGAGCCGGAGGTTTCATTATAATTACGAAAAAAGGCTGTTTCTTCGGGACAGTTCCCTTCGCCTCGAATATGATATCAGTAATCCCGGGAATATGGAGCTTCCATGTATATGGACCCTTCATGGGCTCATGAGGCTGGAGGCGGATATGAGGTTTGAATATCCGAAGGGGGTAAGGGCCTTCGTAAATGTGTTAAAGGATACGCCTCTCGGAGAAGAGGGACGCAGGTTTGAGTACCCTTCGGAGGAATTCGATTTTACGAGACTGTATGGATACGGCGAACCGGAGGGTATGTATGAAGGACCTCCTCAGCCGTATTATATGAAGTATTATGCGCCTCAGAGCGTAACGGAAGGACGTCTTGCGATCAGTTATCCTTCCCAAAGCGTAAGGGTGGAGTTTTCCTATGATCCTCTGAAGCTCCCCTGGTTCGGTGTCTGGATAAATCACGGAGGTTTCGGAGGGGATTATAACGTAGCCATGGAAATGACAAACGGCTACTACGATCTTGTGAGTCGGGCGATCGAGAATCAGAGGATCCGGGTGCTCAGGCCCGGAGAAAGGATCTCGTTTGAGGTAGTCATCAGTATAACAGGAAAAAAAGTGAAAAGTGAAAAGTGAAAACGCTTCAAGTATCTTGTTATTATCTGCTATGTATGATATAATAAACGTTGTCTGAGAATGTTAAATTTTTAACAATCTCCGGCAAGTTGAGGCGGAAGAATTCAAATGGGGGTAAGCTGTTCTGCAGCGGGAAACGATCCGAAAGGGCGCCGCGGCGAGGGTTTGGATGCGCTTATCCCCGTTTGTTTTTGTGACAATCAATATTATTCAGGAGGTAATCAAATGGCAAAAAAAATCGTTTTAGCAGGCGCATGCCGTACCGCTATCGGTACCATGGGCGGGAG
>DNAD01000272.1:5967-9980 GCA_003484785.1 Lachnospiraceae bacterium | reverse complement strand
CATACTTGATGAAGCACAGAATACTACCCCTGCCCAGATGAAGATGTTTCTGACGCGTATAGGCTTTGGTTCAAAGGCCATAATCACAGGGGATCTTACCCAGAAGGATCTTGCGCCCGGCAGCGTATCGGGCCTTGACGTGGCACTCAAGGTACTTCGCAATATCGATGATATAGGCTTCTCAAGGCTTTCCGCAAAGGATGTGGTCAGACACCCTCTTGTGCAGAAGATAGTTAAGGCTTATGAGGAATATGAGGCGAAAAACAGACCCGTAAGGGATGAGAAGCAGCGTCCGGGACGTGCCGTAAAATATATGAGGCACAGGTGAGCCGAAACAGGGGGAGAAGAGATACAATGACAGCCGTTATTGAAAATGAAGCGGAATTTGACTTTGAATTTGATAAGGAAGAATTGTTTAAGGATATCATCGAGGCCGTTATTGAGGAGGAAAACTGTCCCTACGATGTGAGCGTATCCCTTATAATAACCGACAATGCCGCCATAAGGGAGCTGAACAGGGAAAACAGGGGAGTAGACAGCGAAACCGATGTCCTCTCGTTCCCGATGCTCACCTTTACCTCGCCCTCTTTCTTTGATGACATGGAAAAAGATCAGGACAACTTCGATCCCGACACCGGCGAGCTTATGTTAGGTGACATAGTCCTGTCCGGAGAAAAGGTCATGGAACAGGCCGAAAGCTACGGCCACAGCCCAAAACGGGAATATGCATTTCTTATCGTACACAGCTTACTGCACCTTATGGGCTATGATCATATGGAGACTGAGGAAAGGGAGCTGATGGAAAGCAGGCAGAGATGCATCATGCAGCGGCTGGGGATTCCTAGATGATGTTGAGATCAAAGGTGCTTCAGCACCTTTTGTGATGTAAGATATAGTGCTCAAGCTTGCTTGAAAGCACTATATCTTACATCACAAAACAGCACGGAGTGCTTGTGAGTGCTATGTTATACAATATCTGAAAATATACAGTATGATTTAATGAGGAAAAAAGAGAGTAAAAGCTCAAATTTCATAGTACAGGGCGGAATATTAGCCGTGGCGGGGATCATATCCCGCATCATAGGACTTTTATACCGCATCCCCCTTCAGAAGACCATAGGCGACAGCGGGATGGGATATTATTCCGCCGCCTTTCAGATATATTCCATTATGCTGATCATATCTTCATATTCGCTTCCGGTAGCGGTTTCCAAGCTGATGGCCGCAAGGCTGGCAAGGGGACAGTACAAAAATGCCGGAAAGCTGTTTCAGGTATCCCTTCTGTTTGCCTGCATCACCGGCGGGGCCACAATGCTGATCGTGCTTTTCGGCGCGGACGTTATGGCCTGCAATATCATGAGCCTTCCCAGAAGTGCCATCGCGCTGAGAGTACTGGCGCCCACCCTTCTGGTAGTTGCCCTCATGGGCGTTATGCGCGGGTATTTCCAGGGGACCGGCACCATGCTGCCCACGGCAAATTCACAGCTTGTGGAGCAGATAGTCAATGCGATAGTATCGGTGGGGGCCGCCGTTTTTCTCTTTAATTACGGAACCAGGGTTTCCGCCCTTTTGAGAGAGGATACCTACGCGGCAGCCTACGGCGCGGCCGGCGGTACCTTCGGAACCCTGGCGGGAGCGGTCGCGGGGCTTCTTTTACTCATAGTTATCTTTTTCGTGCAGAGAAGAGAACTTAGGAAGATGATAAGGGAGGACGATTCGCCCCGGGTAGAGAGCTTCGGAAAGGTCTTCAGGCTGCTGCTGATCACGGTCATGCCTGTCATCCTGGGCTCCACCATTTATAATATTTCTGACGTTCTTGACCAGAGTATCTTCGGAAACGTGATGGCCGACAAGGGCATGAGCGAATCCATGATCGCCGCGAACTGGGGAATCCTCAGCACAAAGTACAAGGTGATAATAAACGTCCCCGTAGCTCTTGCAAACGCGCTTTGCTCCTCCATGATGCCGTCTCTTACCGCAAGCATTGCCCAGGGGGATCTGAAGGTGGCAAGGAGGAAGATAAGGATCGGGATGCGCTTTGTCATGATCATTGCCATTCCCTGCGCTGTGGGGCTTGCGATCCTTGGTGAGCCCGTGCTTTCCATGATGTTCTCCGGAGAGATAAAGATGGCGGCCATGCTGCTTCGCATGGGGTCGATCTCGGTTGTGTTCTATTCCATGTCTACCCTGACGAACGGAGTGCTGCAGGGGGTCGACAGGATGAACGTGCCCGTAAGGAATTCCGCGATTGCTCTGGTGGTGCACCTTGGGGTTCTCTATCTTCTTATCGGTGTTCTGGATCTGAAGCTCTACGGTGTGGTCATCTCAATCATAGTATTTTCACTGCTGGTGAGCATTCTTAACTGGATAGACATAAGGAGGAATACCGGTTACAGGCAGGAGATATTCAGAACCTTTATCGTGCCTTTTCTTGCTTCGCTCATCATGGGCCTTGTGATCGGGATAGAGTATATCATTCTTAAAAAATTCATAAGATACGAGGTGGCAACCATAATCGCCGTTCTGACGGGTGTGGTGGTGTACTTCGTATCGCTGCTGCTGCTTAAGGGGGTAAGGGAATCGGAGATCAGATCCTTCCCCGGCGGAAATATGATGGCGGCTATTGCAAGATTTTTCCATTTGATCTGAAAAGGTTGTTTTTTTATGAAGATATGTGTGATCGGCGGCGGAGCCTCCGGACTGTGTGCCGCCATAGCCGCCGCGGAAGCGGGGGCAGAGGTCACCGTCATAGAGCACGGACCGAGAGTCGGAAAGAAGCTTTTGTCCACCGGAAACGGAAAATGCAATCTTTCCAATGTTGATCAGGTGCTTTCCCATTACCACGGTGACGGACAATTTATCAAAAGCATTTTCGAAGAAGTCTCCTATGGAGATGTGATAGCCTTCCTTACCAGACTTGGGATATTTACCAGGAACAAAAACGGATATCTGTATCCCTTCAGCGAGCAGGCTTCGGCGGTAGTGGATGTTTTCAGGTTTGCGCTGAGAAGGCTCTGCGTCAAAGTCCTCACAGACGAGGAAATTGACAGTGTTTATGTTTCGGAGGCTAAAGAGGGTGAAAATGTTTTTACGCTGCATTCAACCTCCGCAGAGCAATGCTTTGACAGAGTGATCCTTGCGACAGGCTCGAAGGCAGCCCCCGCGACGGGCTCGGACGGAAGCGGCTACAGGCTGGCGAAAGCGTTCGGACATACGGTAAGAAAACCGCTCCCGGCGCTTGTGCCCCTTAAATCGGACACATTATATTGTAAAGAACTGAAGGGACTCAGGTTTTCATCAGAGGCAGTCCTTTACATTGACGGTGAGATAAAGGCAAGACAGGAGGGTGAGCTTCAGTTCACCGATTACGGTCTTTCCGGGATACCCATATTTCAGTTAAGCTATATTGCTTCACAGGCGCTTAATGTAAAACGCCCTCCCGCCATCAGGATAGCGGTGGATCTTATGCCGTTTATGAGTGTTTCGGAGCTTACGGGCTATCTTCTGGTAAGAAGGGAGGCGGATCCCAAAAAGGAGGGAGCTGAATTTCTTATCGGTCTGCTGCCGAAAAGCCTTGCCATCCTTTTGATCAGGCTCTGCGGGATAAGAAGCAGCGACCCGGTCTCGGAGGTTTCTTCCGAAAAGCTTGAGGAGCTTGCGGGACGGATAAAGTGCCTTGATTTTAATATCACCACAACAGCAGGCTTTGAAAAGGCTCAGACCTGTACGGGAGGCATTATTACCTCCGAGCTTGACGAAAGGCTGTGCTCAAAGCTGGTTAAGGGACTGTATTTTTCGGGAGAGATGATAGACGTAAACGGTGACTGCGGAGGATATAACCTGACCTGGGCCTTTGCCACAGGCATACTTGCGGGAAGGTCTGCGGCATCGGAAATTACTGACGGATAAGGAACTGTTCAGAAATAATGTAAATATATTTGTAACAGTGTTACTATTCACAGCCTTTTGGGCTGTGATAGTAACGGGTTTTGCCATTAAAAATCGCCTTCGGC
>DNAD01000272.1:4254-5880 GCA_003484785.1 Lachnospiraceae bacterium | reverse complement strand
CGATTCGGCTGTGAATAGTAACGTAACAGTTCCCAAGTGCCGGTAACAGGAAATATAATACATACAGGATACCTGAATGATAAGGATTGAACAGATAAAGCTTCCCGTCGGGCATGACGAGACAGAGCTTTACAAAGAAGTTTCCAGGCTCCTTGGGATGCAGATTCCGGGAGATATTAAAAAAGAAAAGCTGAAGATACTTAAAAAGTCCCTTGACTGCAGGAAAAAGCCCAAGCTTTATTACAGCTATACCATAGGAGTATTTCCCGATAAGAAGACCGAGGAGAAGCTGAGAAGGCATAACAGGAACAAAAGGCTCATATTTGCCGAAGAGACTGTGTATCCCGTGCCTTATCTTAAGAACAGAAAAAAAGAGAGAATGAGGCCTCTCATAGTCGGTGACGGGCCGGCAGGGCTTTTCTGCGGCTACCTTCTTACCCTGGCAGGCTTTTCTCCCACGATCATTGAAAGAGGAGACAGCATAGATAAAAGAACACGGAAGGTGGAAGGCTTCTGGAGAGACGGACAGCTCGATATAAGCTCCAACGTTCAGTTCGGAGAGGGAGGAGCCGGAACCTTTTCGGACGGAAAGCTTAACTCCACGATAAAGGACAAAAACGGCAGGATAGGCTTTGTGCTTGACACCTTCATAAAATACGGCGCCAAACCCTCCATAGCATATGATGCAAAACCCCATCTGGGCACCGATGAGCTCAAAAGGATCATCGCCGCAATGAGGGAAGCCATGAAGGAGGCGGGCTGTGAATTTCTGTTCAATACAAGGGTTACGGATCTTGTCATTAAAGACAGCAGGGTAAAGGGCGCGGCCATTGATAACAAAGAAGAGATCCCTGCGGATACGGTAGTGCTTGCGATCGGTCATTCGGCGCGGGATACCGTAAAAATGCTGTATGACAGGAAATTGAGCATGGAACGGAAGGATTTCGCCATGGGATTTCGCGTGATCCACCCACAGGAGCTTATAAACCGTGCCCAGTACGGCGAGGATTATCCAAAAGAGCTTCCGGCCGCCGATTATAAGCTTACACATACGGCTTCAAACGGTAAAAGGGTATATACCTTCTGTATGTGCCCGGGAGGCTATGTAGTAAACGCTTCCTCAGAGGAGGGAAGGCTTGCGGTCAACGGAATGAGCTATTCCTCAAGGGCTTCGGGATACGCAAATTCCGCGGTGGTGGCCGCCTTTGAGAGCGAAAGCTTCGGAGACGGAGGAGTGCTTTCGGGAATAGAGCTTCAGAGAAGGATCGAGGAAAAGGCATATAAGGCCGGAGGCGGGTGCATACCCGTACAGAGCTTTGGCGAGTTTAAAAATACAGGGGAAAAGGAATGGCAGGATCGGAAGCGGGAAACTGTCCCCGAAGAGCTCTGCATAAAGGGAGGCGTCCAAAGAGCAGATCTGAGAAATATCTTTGACGGAGAGACAAATAAGGCCATCATCGAAGCAATGGAAAGCTTTGACGTTTTGATCCCGGGTTTCGGAGGGGAAAATGTCCTTTTTGCGGCGGCGGAATCGAGGACCTCCTCTCCCGTAAGGATATTAAGGGACAGCGAAAGCCTTATGAGCAATATATACGGCATATATCCCTGCGGCGAGGGCGCGGGCTA
>DNAD01000272.1:2386-4218 GCA_003484785.1 Lachnospiraceae bacterium | reverse complement strand
GGGCGCGGGCTACGCCGGCGGCATAATGAGCGCCGCAGTTGACGGGATAAAGGTTGCGGAAAGGATAATAGAGAAGGAGAACAATGGAGAAGTCGGAAAGTAAAAGTCCGGAGAGGGAGACGGCCATGCAGGATGAGGAAAAGCATGAGCTTTCACTGAGATCGAGGCTTAAGAAAAAGAAAAGGATAGTGGTAAAGATAGGCTCAAGCTCGCTTCATCATATCGCTACCGGGGAGCTTAACCTTACCAAGATGGAAAGGCTGGTAAGGGAGCTTTGCGAGCTAAGGAATCAGGGCAAGGATGTGATCCTGGTTTCCTCGGGAGCCATAGCTGTGGGCAGGAAGACAATGAATATAGAGCCGGACAGGGATGCAACGCCCATAAAGCAGGCTCTTGCAGCCATAGGTCAGGCGAGGCTGATGATGGTATATCAGAGGCTCTTTGCGGAATACAATCATGTGACCGCCCAGATCCTTATGACCAAGCATACAATAGTGGATGATGTGAACCGGAGAAATGCTCACAATACCTTTACGGAGCTTCTTAAGATGGGGGTCATTCCGGTCGTTAACGAAAACGACACCGTAGCCGTCCATGAGGTGGAGGATACCATAGGGGACAATGATTTTCTCTCGGCGGTAGTTGCCTATCTTGTGGGAGCGGACGCTCTCATCCTGCTTTCCGATATCGACGGTCTTTATACCGATGACCCCAGGAGCAACAAGGATGCCAGGTTCATCGGGATAGTCGAAAGCCTTTCCGATGTGATGGACATGGGCAAGGAATCCACCGGGAGCAGCCTGGGAACCGGAGGCATGAGTGCAAAGCTGCATGCGGCGACCGTAGCCGTTAATTCCGGCTGTGATATGGTTATCGCAAACGGAAAGGATGTGAGCGTCATCCATAAGATAATGGAGGGAAGAAGGCACGGGACCCTGTTTATCTCAGAGGAAAACCCTGATTTTAATATAGCGGATTATATTATCGGCAACGATAAATAAACCTTAGTGTAAGCCGGACGGGACAGAGATATGGGACTTGAAGATAAGATAAAAAGGATAAACGAACTGTATCATAAATCTCAGAGTGAGGGGCTTAGCGAAGAGGAAAAAGAGGAACAGAAGCGGCTCAGGCAGGAATATGCCGCAAATGTACGGAATAATCTGAGAAGCCAGCTTAACGGGATCGATATACAGGAGAAAGACGGAAGCATAGTAAATCTGGGCGAAAAATATGGACATTAATATACAGCCTCCGGAGAAAGAGCCGGAAAGACAGTTTTATTTTATGGAGCTTGCGGCAAAGCTCAGAGAGGAATTTGAAGCAAAAAAGGGTGGCCGGGCCACCTATCATGTGACTACCTTCGGGTGCCAGATGAACGCAAGGGATTCCGAGAAGCTTGCGGGTATCCTGGAAAGGATAGGCTTTATTGAGGATCAGAGCGAGGAGAGTGCCGACTTTGTTATCTTTAATACCTGTACCGTAAGGGATAACGCGGATCAGAGGCTCTACGGGCGCCTGGGGCATCTGAAGGGAGAAAAGTACAGAAATCCCAACAGGATCATTGCGCTCTGCGGCTGTATGATGCAGGAAAAGAGCGCGGTCGGGAAGATAAAAAAAAGCTATCCCTATGTGAACATAATTTTCGGCACCCATAATATCTACAAGCTTGCGGAGCTTATCTGCATACAGGGGCTTCGTACCGAAGGCACCTCCGGGGCCGGCGCAGCCTTTCCGAGTACGGCAGGGGTTTACGGCTCAGGGATGGTCATAGATATCCTTGAGGGGACGAAGGAGGTTGTGGAGGATATTCCAAGCGTAAGGAAATATCC
>DNAD01000272.1:0-2316 GCA_003484785.1 Lachnospiraceae bacterium | reverse complement strand
CATGTTCGGGTGCAACAATTTCTGCTCCTATTGTATCGTGCCCTATGTAAGAGGAAGGGAAAGAAGCAGGAAACCGAAGGAGATATTACGCGAGATCGAGAGGCTTGCCACAGACGGCGTAGTGGAGATCATGCTGCTTGGACAGAACGTTAATTCCTACGGCAAAGGGCTTGAAGAAGAGGTATCCTTTGCAGAGCTACTGAAGGAAGCAGAAAAGGTTGAGGGGATCAGGAGGATAAGGTTTATGACCTCCCACCCGAAGGACCTTTCGGATGAGCTGATCGAGGTAATGAGCAGTTCCGAAAAGATCTGCCGGCATATCCATCTTCCGCTGCAGTCCGGGAGCAGCCGCATCCTTAAAATGATGAACAGACATTATACTAAGGAGAGCTTCATCGACCTTGCCCTTAAGATACGGGAAAGGATACCGGATATAGCCATAACCACAGATATCATAATCGGATTTCCGACAGAGACCGAAGAGGATGTAAACGACACTCTCGAGGTCATAGAAAAGGTCGGGTTTGACGGAGCTTTTACCTTTATATATTCAAAACGCGCAAATACCCCTGCTGCCGTTATGGAGGGTCAAATCCCCCCCGAGGAGAGCAGAAGGCAGTTTGACAGGGTGCTTACGGCAGTTCAGGAAAGCTCCGGAAAAAGGGCGGCGGAAAGGACGGGAAGGACAGAGGAGGTACTGGTCGAAGAGATGAGCGATCATGACCCTGACTTTGTATCGGGCAGGCTCTCCTCCAACCTGGTGGTTCACTTTAAGGGAGATAAAAAGCTGATCGGAAGCATTGTCAGGGTAAGGCTTGATGAGTGCAGAGGCTTTTATTATATCGGCGAGAGGGTGATCTGATGTAGTCAGGAACTTTGTACCTCAGAAAGCACTGTAACAGTTCACCCTTTGGTGAACTGCTACAGCACTGCCTCGGTATATGATAGAAAAGGAAAATGCCGTATCCAAAATGATATACATGATGTATAATATCATTCGGCTATGGTGTTTACTATAACAGAAATATAACGAGGTGAGTGAAAAATGATGAGACTCAAAAAGATGAAGAGGCTGGATATTTTTATCACTATATCCCTGTCATGTACAATTGTGTTTCTGTTTCTCCTTATTATCACCGGAGGTGATATAGCAACGTGGCTTGTGATGGAGAATAATTATGACAGTACCTTTACGGATCACTTCAGGCATGTATGTTTTGCGTCCGATATGGAGCATTTCTATTTCAATACCATCGATGCAACTTTTCCTCCTTTTGCCTATCTGCTGTATCATCTGTTAGTTATGATAAATCCTCCCGAACAGCCATGGGGAATACTGGACTGGGATGCCGTGATCGCATATAAATATAATATGCTGGTTTACATAATGCTTACAATCCTCCTGGTACTCATATTCAAGCTGATAACAGACAAATGTCTGCCACAGGAGGGAGTGATCAAAACCACGGTTTTTGTATCCGCGATCCTTCTTTCCGCGCCGTTTATGTCGGGAGCTATAGAACGTGGGAATATCGCGTTCCTTACGGCAGTGATGCTGCTCATAGCCCTTTATCTTAAGGACCGGGACAGCGTAATCTGCAGGGAGGCTGCTCTGCTTCTTATCGCCATGGCTGCGGGACTTAAGCTTTATCCGGCTGTCGTGGGCTTTATATATGTTAAAGAAAAACGGTGGAAGGAAGGGGTTCGGTTATTGATATACGGACTTATCTTTTTTTTCGTACCCTTTGCTTTCGTCGGAGGGATACCTGCCCTCATCAGGTATTTTAAGGTGCTGTTTTTCTTTGAAACACAGGGCTACTGCAGCTGGACGAATATAAGGAATTTCCTCCTGTCTGTCTCACGTGTCCTCGGGCAGTATGAGAACTCTCCGTATTTTGTTAAGTACTTTAAGATAGCGGAAAATCTGTATCTCATTCTTTGTCTGCTGTCGCTCTTTAAGACCGGGGATAAATGGAAGCAGACACTTTATACATCAGGAGCCATGGCCTTATATGTACCGTACAGCTATCGTTATGTTTCCTGTTACATGGTGATACCGCTTGTTTTCTATCTTATGGAAAGAGAAGAAGACCGGAAAATGATATACTGTATTCTTTTCGCGTTGACCTTCACAGTACCGTTTTATGGGTATTTTACCGGAATAGGAGCGGATTTTTTTATTTTCCTGCCCATTTATATCATGATGGCATATGCTTTTTGGGAGGAATGGATCTCTCCGCTTCTCAGGAGCAATAAACTTAAGGAGCAGTTAATAAATAACTTTTAAGTATAGACTAAAAGTAATTTATGAACAGA
>DNAD01000136.1 GCA_003484785.1 Lachnospiraceae bacterium | reverse complement strand
GGGATGGGTCAATGCATATACGTTGAGGCCTGTTTTTTGTGAACGTATTATACGGCATACAGGCGCGGAAAAGGACGGGAATATGGCTTTTGAAAGCTTGACGGATAAACTGCAGAATGTTTTTAAGAAGCTTCGGAGCAAGGGAAGGCTTACCGAGGAGGATGTTAAGGTCGCGCTGAAAGAGGTAAAGCTGGCTTTACTGGAAGCGGATGTTAATTTCAAGGTGGTAAAGCAGTTCATCAATTCCGTTCAGGAAAGGGCTGTTGGCCAGGATGTCATGAGCGGTCTTAACCCCGGGCAGATGGTGGTCAAGATCGTTAACGAAGAGATGATAGCCCTGATGGGCTCAGAGACCACAGAGATAGCTCTGGAGCCCGGAAAGGCTACGACCACCATAATGATGTGCGGCCTTCAGGGCTCGGGTAAGACGACGACTGCCGCAAAGATCGCAGGAAAGCTTAAGCAGAAGGGTAAGAGTTGTCTGCTGGTTGCCTGTGATGTATACAGGCCCGCCGCCATCGATCAGCTTAAGATAAACGCCGAAAAGACAGGGGTGGATTTTTTCTCGATCCCGGACAGCAAAGATGTGCCGGAAATAGTAAAGGCGGCTGCAGCTTATGCCGAAAAGAACGGCAATAATATAATAATCATAGATACAGCCGGACGGCTCCAGATCGACGAGGAGATGATGGAGGAGCTTAAGGAGATAAAGCAGGCAGTGACCGTTAACCAGACCCTTCTGGTGGTGGATGCCATGACCGGTCAGGAAGCGGTCAATGTTGCAAAGACCTTCGATGAAAAGATCGGTGTGGACGGCGTGATCCTTTCAAAGATGGACGGTGACGCCAGAGGCGGTGCCGCGCTCTCTGTAAAGGCAGTTACCGGAAAGCCCATACTCTTTGTCGGTATGGGGGAAAAGCTTTCCGATCTTGAGCAGTTCCATCCCGACAGGATGGCTGACAGGATCCTCGGGATGGGAGATATCCTGACGCTTATCGAAAAGGTACAGGAAAACCTTGACATAGACGAGGACAAGGAAAAGGAGACCTTTAACAAGCTAAAGAAGGGTAAATTTGATTTTGAGGACTATCTTGACAGCATGTCCCAGATGAAGAAAATGGGCGGGCTTTCCGGGATACTGAGCATGATGCCCGGGATGTTCGGAGGTCTTAAGAACAGTGATATTGAGGCCGCCATGGATGAGAGCAAGCTCTCCAGGATAGAGGCGATAGTGCTGTCAATGACCCCTGCGGAGAGAAGGGACCCGGATCTTTTAAACCCTTCCAGAAAGAACAGGATCGCAAAAGGCGCGGGGGTGGACATATCCGAGGTAAACCGCTTCATCAAGCAGTTCGAGCAGTCCAGAAAGATGATGAAGCAGATGCCCTCACTGTTTGGAGGCCCGGGAGGAAAGCGCGGAAAATTCAGGCTTCCGTTCTGAGGACTCGTTATTTATTATGAAGAAAGGGGGAAATCCCTTTCAGATATAGGAGCGGAATAGCTCCGTAACCACTAAATCATAAAAAGGATGGGAATAATGATTCCCTTCCCATAAAGGAGGAAAAGAGAATGGCAGTAAAAATCAGGCTTAGAAGAATGGGACAGAAGAAATCACCTTTTTACAGAGTTATCGTAGCAGATGCCCGTTCACCCAGAGACGGAAGGTTTATTGAGGAGATCGGAACCTATGATCCCAGAACCGAGCCCAGCACGATAAAGATCGATGAGGAGCTTGCAAAAAAATGGCTTAAGAACGGAGCGCAGCCTACGGAAACCGTTTCAAAGCTGCTTAAGATAGCCGGAATAGAAAAATAACAGGCAACGGAGGTAAAAAGATGAAGGAGTTAGTAGAAATTATCGCAAAATCCCTCGTTGATAATCCGGAGCAGGTAGTGGTCACCCAGAGGGAGGATGAGAGAGCAATTATCATCGAATTACGCGTTGCACAATCTGACATGGGCAAGGTCATAGGAAAACAGGGCAGGATCGCAAAGGCTATCCGTTCCGTTGTGAAGGCCGCGTCTTCTAAGGAAACAAAAAAGGTACTGGTGGATATCGTACAGGATTAAGAGTTATTCTTTATGGAAGATTATCTTAAGGTAGGTATCATCACCACAACCCATGGAATAAGGGGAGAGGTGAAGGTTTTTCCTACGACTGATGATGTTAAAAGGTTTAAAAAGCTCAAAGAGGTTCTTCTTTGGGACGAGGGCGGATATATTCCCTTAAAGCTTCAGGGAGTCAAGTTCTTTAAACAGTTTGCCATCATAAAGTTTGAAGGCTTTGACAGCCCGGAGGCTGTTGAAAAATACAGGAACAGAGAGCTCTTTGTAACCAGGGAGAATGCCGTAAAGCTCGATAAGGACGAGTATTATATCGCTGACCTTATCGGGATGAGGGTCGTAGACGAAAACGGAGAGGATATAGGTATCCTTAAGGATGTTATGGATAATAAGGCCAATGATGTCTATATTATCGAAATGAAGGACAAAAAGGAGCTTCTGCTGCCTGCCATAAGGCAGTGTATCCTCGATGTGGATGTCGAAGGCATGGTCATGAAGGTTCATGTGATGGAGGGTCTGCTGTGATAAGCTTTCATGTGCTAACCCTCTTTCCGGATATGATAATGGACGCTCTTTCCACAAGCATTATCGGCAGGAGCATCGAAAGGGGCTTTGTAAGCCTGGAAGCGGTCAATATCAGGGATTATGCCTTCAATAAGCATAACAAGGTAGATGACTATATCTACGGAGGCGGCGCCGGTATGTTAATGCAGGCGGAGCCCGTCTATTTAAGCTATAAGGCTGTGGAGGAGAGGATAAGGGAAGGCGGTAATTCCGGGCCTTTAAGGTGCGTGTACCTGACTCCTCAGGGCAGGGTCTTTAACCAGGAGATGGCTAAGGAGCTTTCCGGGGAGGAGGATCTCATACTTCTCTGCGGTCATTATGAAGGGATAGATGAGCGGGTTCTCGAGGAAATAGTCACCGATAATATCTCCATCGGGGATTATGTGCTGACAGGAGGAGAGCTTGCGGCCATGGTTCTGATAGATGCGGTATCGAGGCTTACGCCGGGAGTGCTTAACAACGACACCTCAAGCGATACAGAGTCTTTTGAGGATGGTCTTCTGGAATATCCCCAGTATTCACGTCCCGAGGTATGGAGAGGGAAAAGAGTTCCGGAGATCCTTCTGTCCGGTCATCATGAAAACATTGAAAAATGGAGGAAGGAGCAGTCGCTCTTAAGGACCCGCGAAAGAAGACCGGATCTTCTTGAGAAGTTGTAGAGTAAGCATTCATGGGTAACTATTTATAAAACAAAATGCTTGCGTTTATCCTGAACGCATGATAAAATGAGTTTTGCTGTTGTGAACTGAAGTTCGCACCTAAGCGCACAATTTGTAAACAAATTGGC
>DNAD01000324.1:2755-3123 GCA_003484785.1 Lachnospiraceae bacterium | reverse complement strand
CACCTTCAGGCTGCGGCCAATTACATAAACAGCGGACATTTCAGGGAGGCCCTGAATGTCCTTGGAGGAATAAACGACAGAGATGCAAGGTGGTACTATCTGGCGGCTCTTGCCAGTTCCGGAATAGGCAACAACGTTCAGGCCATGGAGTATGCCCGGACTGCCTGTGAGCTGGATCCCCAGAACGGCAGCTACCGTTCCCTCCTTCAGAGGCTGAGCTCCGGCGGCAGCTGGTACAGGGATATGCAGACGCCCTACGGGACCACGGTGGTATCCGGAAACAATCTCTGCTTAAGACTCTGCCTTTTAAACCTTGTCTGCAACATTTGCTGCGGAGGGGGAGGCTTCTGTTACGGAGGATTTTGATC
>DNAD01000324.1:0-2625 GCA_003484785.1 Lachnospiraceae bacterium | reverse complement strand
CAAAAGGCTGTGAATAGTAACTTTTGATCAACACAAACAGATGCCGGAGTAATATATAAAGCCTTCAGGGCTGTGACGGTAATGCCGGTGCACTGTTTTAAAACATCCGGGGCTGAGGGGAAATTGCGTTGTTAGTTGTCAGTAAAAGAGGGGAGATCAGGGTTTCGGTCAGAAACCTTGTTGAATTCATTCTGCGCTCCGGGGACATCGATAACCGGAGGAAGGGCTCTGTGGATATGGATACCATGCTCGAGGGAGCAAAGATCCACAGGATGATCCAGTCGAGGATGGGGACGGACTATCATTCCGAGGTCCTCATGAGACAGACCTTTCCCCAGGAAAGCTATGACATAATCATCGAGGGAAGGGCCGACGGGATCATATATAAGGATCTGAAAAAGGATCCGGTCACCGTCGATGAGATAAAAAGCACCTTTTCAGACATAGACAGACTGAAGGAACCGGTTAAGGTTCACCTGGCTCAGGCAAGGTGCTACGCCAGCATCTTTGCTCTGCAGAATGACCTTGAGGAGATCAGGGTCAGGATGACCTATGTAAATCTTATCGATCACAGGATCAGATATTTTCACGAGGAGCATACCTTTAAGGAGCTTTGGAGCTGGTTTGAAGGGCTCCTTAATTCATATAAACGATGGGCTGAATTTCAGTTCAACTGGAGCTTTATAAGGAACAAAACGGCGGCAGAGGTGCCCTTTCCCTTCGAATACAGGGAAGGACAGAAGGAGCTGGTATCCCAGGTCTACAGGACGATATATCATAAGAGGAAGCTGTTTCTGGAGGCGCCTACCGGAACCGGAAAGACCGTCTCGGTGGTGTTTCCTTCGGTGAAGGCGGTGGCTGTGGGGCTTGCCGAAAAGATCTTCTATCTGACCGCAAAGACCATCACAAGAACAGTGGCGGCTGAAAGCTTCGGGCTGTTAAGGCAGAAGGGCCTTCGCTTCAAGACCGTGATCATCACCGCCAAAGAAAAGATATGCCCCCTTGAGGAGGCTGACTGCAATCCTGCTGCCTGCCCCTATGCAAAGGGGCATTTTGACAGGATAAACGATGCGATCTACGAGCTGCTTACCGGAGCCGATGATTTTACGAGGGAGAGGATAGAGGAATACGCCCTTAAGCATATGGTCTGTCCCTTCGAGCTGGGCCTGGATATGTCCCTTTTTTCGGACGGGATCATCTGTGATTATAATTATGTCTTTGACCCGAACGTATATCTCAGGCGCTTTTTTTCGGATACACCTCAGGGAAGATATATCTTTCTGGTGGACGAGGCTCATAACCTTGCGGAACGGGCCATGAGGATGTACAGCGCCGAGCTTTTCAAGGAAGACGTGATGGCCGTAAAAAGGCTCGTAAAGGATCATGATACAAAGCTTGTCAGAGCTCTGGATACGCTGAACAGAAGATTTCTTCTTATAAAGAGAGAGACAGAAGAGCCCCGGGTATACGAAGACATTTCGGAGTTTGTAATGGCTTTGAACAGGGTGTTTTCAAGGCTTGATGATTTCCTTGAGGATGAGGAGGAGTTTGAGAACAGGGCCGAGGTGCTGGATTTTTATTTTAAGGTACGGCACTTCATAAATATGTATGACAACATGAGCGGTGACGACTACGTCATATATTCGGAGCTTGAGTACGACGGAAAGCTGATGCTTAAGCTCCTTTGCGTAAACCCCTCAAAGAGCCTGAAGCAAAGGCTCCTTAAGGGGATCAGCACCATTTTCTTTTCGGCTACCCTCCTGCCCGTAAAATATTACAGGGATATGCTGGGAGGCGAGGAGGAGGACTACGCGGTATACGCAAGCTCTGTCTTTGACGAGAGGAAGAGAGGGCTGTTCATAGCCTCTGACATCAGCAGCAAATACACCAGAAGGGGTGAGCTGGAATACAGGAGGATAGCCGAGTACATAAATGCCTGTGTGAGGGCGCAGAGGGGGAATTACATGGTGTTCTTTCCCTCCCATAGCTTTTTGAACAGTGTGTACGAGCAGTATACGAGCCATTATTCCTCGGAGGATACAGTGCTTCTGATCCAGAGGACGAGCATGAGCGAGCAGGAGAGGGAAGCCTTTCTTCAGAGCTTTACCCGGGAAAGGACCGAGGGCTTTCTGGTGGGCTTCTGTGTTATCGGAGGGATATTTTCGGAGGGGATAGATCTTAAGAATGACTGTCTGATCGGAGCTCTTATAGTGGGAACGGGGCTTCCGATGGTCTGCAGCGAGCGGGAGATCATGAAGCAGAGCTACGACAGGATGGGGCTCAACGGCTTTGATTATGCCTACCGCTTTCCGGGAATGAACAAGGTTCTGCAGGCCGCGGGAAGAGTAATAAGGACCGCGGAGGATGTGGGCATCGTCGCGCTGCTTGACGAACGATTCCTTACCGGCTCCTACAGAAAGCTGTTTCCGAGAGAGTGGAAACGCTATGAGGTAATAAGCCTTGACAGCAAGGAGGAAAAGGTGAGTGAATTCTGGGAATTAAGGAATTGATCCGGCCGAAGGCCGGATCGGCGCGAACTGAAGTTCGCGCCTAAGCGCACGATTTGCGAGGCAAATCGGCGCAGGGAAATGATCCGGCCTGAAGGCCGGATCGGCGCGAACTGAA
>DNAD01000311.1:2202-3056 GCA_003484785.1 Lachnospiraceae bacterium | reverse complement strand
CTTTTTATTGTGGTAGGCGGTCTTGAGAAAATTGTATGATAGGCATATATCTTCGATATTTATAGGAAAGGGGGATATCTTCAATGGAAAATCAGATAATAATAGCATTGGGAAGAGAATTCGGAAGCGGTGGACATAATAGAATTGCTGGTAAAAAGAGAATTAAGCAGTAGAGAAGCTTTGCTGTAAAATTTACATACAAATTTTGTTGCAATCCAGAGAGCCTGATGTTAAAATGACCTAAAGAGTGGAGGTGCTATTATGCCTAATATCAAACCGATTTCCGATCTTAGAAACTATACCAGTGTTGTCAAAGAGGTAAACTATGGCAGCCGTGTATATCTTACCAAGAATGGTCATGGTCAGATTGCGATGATAAATATGCAGGAGTTGGATGATCTGGAAAAACAGCTTGCATTATACAGATTTCAGATTGAGATGCAAAAGGGAGAACAGTCCATAGCGACGGAGGGTACTATATCCTCTAAAGAACTTAGAAAAGAACTGGGGATATAGTTTATGAAGAGTGTTGAGTATTCCCAGCTTGTTAAAAGGAAGCTTCTGAAATTAAAAAAGGAGCTTATTGGGGAGTATGGTGAGGAGAAAACGAAAGAAATTCTGACGGCTATGGCAGACCATGTTGATATGCTTGGTCAACATGAAGAAAGCGGTGTCAGCATATCCCGTATGTATGACATAGATACTGATTATTGGTATTTATTCACGAATCACAATTATTTTATCTACAGGATTGAAGCAAAGAAAGTGGTCGTTGTCCAGATGTTTAACGAGCGTGAAGATTATATGATGAAACTGTTTGGTATATCCGGACGCACACAGGAATCCATAGATTA
>DNAD01000311.1:0-2137 GCA_003484785.1 Lachnospiraceae bacterium | reverse complement strand
TAAGCCATATTTTACACTAAAACTAAACATATATGTTAAGGTTAAACGGAGAACTTATAGAGCTGGAGTAATGAGCGAAGCGAACAGGATCGATATGTTAATTGAGCCTGAGTAATGAGCGAAGCTGACAGGCTCAATATGCTCTTATCGAGCCTGATGCGTAAGCATGCTAAACAGGCCGGACGTGCTGTCCGGGCCTTGATCATGAAGGCTTAAGATTTACAACGGTTTGTTTTCGGATCGTTGAAGGATGATTTACCGTTTATACTGTGCAGCAGTAAAGGGAACATTGCAGAACACTTCATTCTGCAATGTTCTTTTTTTATCGCGGAGCCACCGGAAGGAAGGGGTCAGCAGAGCTGTGCGGCTTAAGGACGAGCATGTACAGGTATAACGCGCATATACATTTTGCCCATATTACGTTTCCGGATATGGGATTTTATGATTAATATGAACAAAAAAAGCAATTTTTCAATATGATTAAACTGTTTTTTCTAATTACAGACATGGTACGAGCGGATAAAATAATATCATGACAGCGTTCTTTTTTTAAGGAGGAATGGATGCAGCACGTACTGGAATTTCAGAAGATTTCCAAATATTTCCCCGGTGTGAGGGCTCTGGACGATATCTCATTTAAGGCCTACGGCGGTGAGGTGCTGGCTTTTCTGGGAGAAAACGGCGCCGGTAAATCCACTCTTTTGAAGGTGCTCAACGGAGACTACCAGCCCAATGAAGGCTCCTACATCCTGGACGGAGAGGAAAAGCATTTTAAATCTCCTCATGAGGCTATCGAAGAAGGTATCAGCGTTATATATCAGGAAAGACAGATCCTTCTGGAGCTGTCCGTGGCGGAAAATATCTTCCTCGGGAGGATGCCTGCCAACAGGTTCGGGGTAGTGGACAACGCGGCGGCCAATAAAAAAGCCGCAGAGATCATTGCCCAGTTCGGTATGCCGATAAAGCCGACGGAGAAGGTAAAGGACCTTAATATCGCCCATCAGCAGATGGTGGAGATCATGAAGGCCTGCAGCAGGGAGAACCTAAAGGTCATCTGCTTTGACGAGCCTACGGCCAGCCTTACCGATGACGAGATAGAAATACTCTTCCAGGTGATCCGTAAGCTCAAGGAAGAGGGAAAGATCGTAATATATGTCTCCCACCGAATGAGCGAGCTGAGAAAGATTACGGATAAGGTGGCGATCTTTAAAGACGGTCGTTATGTGGATACGGTAGTTACCGACGAGGTCACCGAGCAGCAGCTCATCAAGATGATGGTGGGAAGGGATCTGGGCGATATATATAAGAACCTGGATCGGAACAAGGAGATAGGAGATGTCCTCCTGGAGGTCAAGAACGTATCCTCTGACTATGTAAAGCCCGTGTCCTTTAAACTGAGAGCGGGCGAGGTACTGGGCTTTTCCGGCCTTGTGGGGGCCGGCAGGACGGAGGTCATGAGAGCCATAATCGGAGCGGATCCCATGAGGGGCGGAGAGGTATATTTAAACGGCAAAAAGATCGTGAACCGCTCTCCCAAGGAGGCAATGAACAACGGCATCGTCATGGTGCCGGAGGACAGAAAGCTTCAGGGGATACTGGCAAACCTGAGCGTGGAGGGAAACGTGAACATTTCCCTTCTTGACAGGAACTCTAACAAGCTTGGCGTCATAGATGAGAAGGCGGAGCGGGAGCAGGCCGAAAAGAGCATAAGGGAATTTAAGATAAAAACCCCGAATAAGGATAAAAAGATAGTAGAGCTATCCGGAGGAAACCAGCAGAAGTGCATTGTTGCAAGAGGGCTGGCCACCAATCCGAAGGTACTGATCCTTGACGAGCCTACAAAGGGGATAGATGTAGGCGCGAAATACGAATTTTACGAAATGATATGTCGTTTTGCAAGGGAAGGGCTCGGGGTCATCCTGATCTCTTCGGAGCTGCCCGAGGTCATAGGGCTTTCGGACAGGATCATAGTGATGCGCTCCCTTCAGATCGCCGGCGAGGTGGATGCGAAGGAAGCGACAGAGGACAGGCTTTTAGGCATGGGAATGATCGGAGACTAGAAAACGAGGTGGAAGATGAAAAAAGACAAACCAAAAATCCTTAAGATGATCGGGGGAGATAAGCTGGTACTGATAGC